>NZ_JBBKBS010000006.1:0-132979 GCF_037890285.1 Phocaeicola sp. HCN-40430 | reverse complement strand
TTTTTATTATATAATCAGCAAGTAACAGCCCGATACATTAATCTTTCTTTTCCTTGTGTGGATAATCGATGGTATAATGTAGTCCACGGCTTTCTTTACGCTCCATAGCCTGACGTGTAATCAGATAACCCACATTAATCATATTACGAAGTTCGCAGATTTCTCTGGAAGCTTTTACGCGCTTAAACAGACGTTCTGTTTCTTCGTACAAGATATCAAGTCGGTTCCATGCACGTACCAGACGAAGATTACTTCGTACAATACCCACATACGATTCCATAATCTGATTCACCTCCTTCATACTTTGGGTAATCAGGATTCGTTCTTCTGTGCTGATTGTACCCTCATCATTCCACTCCGGAATATCGGTATTGAAATCATAGCGGTCGAACACACTCAGTGCATGCTGAGCTGCAGCTTCTGCATACACAATTGCTTCAATCAGTGAATTAGAAGCCAGTCGGTTTCCTCCATGCAATCCGGTACAAGAACATTCTCCCAATGCATACAAGCGTTTGATGCTGGACTGTCCATCCAAATCCACCTTAATACCTCCACACAAATAATGAGCAGCCGGAGCTACCGGTATATAATCTTTTGTAATATCGATTCCCAGGCTGAGACACTTCTTGTATATATTGGGGAAATGCTTTTTGGTCTCTTCCGGATCTTTATGCGTTACATCCAGATAGACATGATCATCTCCCCGCTGCTTCATTTCGCTGTCGATGGCACGCGCAACAATGTCTCGCGGAGCCAATGAAAGACGAGGATCGTATTTCTGCATGAACTCTTCTCCTGCCAGGTTCTTCAGAACGGCTCCATATCCTCTCATCGCTTCAGTAATCAAGAAGCTGGGACGATCTCCCGGATGATACAAGGCAGTAGGATGGAACTGGATAAACTCCATATCCTTGACAACTCCTTTGGCACGGTATACCATTGCGATGCCATCTCCGGTAGCAACCAGCGGATTGGTAGTATGAGTATACACTGCTTCACATCCCCCTGTAGCCATGACTGTCACGCGCGACAGGAAAGTATCTACCTCACCTGTTTTTTCGTTCAGTACATAGGCACCAAAACATTTGATTCCCGGTGTATGACGAGTAACAATAATACCCAAGTGATGCTGTGTGATGATTTCTACCGCATAGAAATTGCTGAATACAGTAATATTAGGATGTTGTTTTACCGCTTCAATCAAGCTGGTTTGTATTTCAGCTCCCGTATTGTCTTTATGATGTAAAATGCGGAACTCAGAATGTCCCCCTTCTTTATGCAAGTCAAACTCCCCATCTGGTTTTTTATCGAAATTTACTCCCCATTTGATAAGTTCATCTATTTGAGCAGGTGCATTTCGGACTACCTTCTCTACCGCTGCCGGATCACTGATCCAGTCGCCGGCTACCATTGTGTCATGAATGTGTTTTTCGAAATTATCTACCTTAAGATTGGTAACCGAGGCAATTCCTCCTTGTGCGTAGTAGGTATTGGCTTCTTCGAGCCCGGCTTTGCAGATCAGTGCAACCGAGCCTTTGTGCGCTACTTTCAGCGCAAAGCTCATTCCGGCAATTCCTGAACCGATAACGAGAAAATCGAATTTTCTTACCATAGCATTATGTATATATATTGTTGCAAAACTACAAAAAAACTGATACTGCTGTATGTGCTTCCTTTGTTTTTTCTAAAAGTATTCCGAATTGTATAGTTTTCGATGATAATTTGTTATCTTCACCCAATAAATCTCAATGTAGAAACAATGAACAGAACATTCCATTCTAAAGTCGATTGGTGGTACTGGTTGCTGATAATTGTGACCGCCTTTCTATTATTTGATTTCTTTTGGTTTCATTATACGCTTCTTACCCTTCTATTGTCGGTAGTCATGATTTTTGAAATAGAGATGCTGATTCATACCTGCTATATCGTAACGGGAGACGGTAAGCTGAAGATTGAAACCGGACGTTTTATTCCGAATTCCACCATCGAACTGAATTCCATCGTGGCCATACACGAAACAAAAGGATATTCTGTAGCCCCAGCCTTGTCTGTATCCCGTGTCGAGATTGTATACCGTCAGGGTGAAAAGAATCATACGGTACAGATTTCTCCTAAAAACAGCAGTGAATTTATCCGCTGGATACAGAAAAAAACAGAACAATAAGAATGGAGGTATACAATGGTACAAGTATTTAAAAGCCGTACAACTATATTTCAGATAACAGTCTTTGTGCTGGTGGTTGTAGTGTGTATACTTGTTCCATTGCTGGATGCTGCACACAGCTGGAGCTGTTTGGCGCTATTGACTCCGGTAATCTTATGGACAGACCGTTTTTTGACACGGATTGAGGTATACGAAAACGGAGACGTATGGATTCGTCGCGGATTTACCGGAATCACGAAACTGCACGGTATTCTACAGTTGAAATACGATTCGAAAAAATGGAAGAGCCAGCAAATCCTGCTGCATCACACAAAAGGATACTGTACTGTTGATCCGATGGACCGGAAAGCTTTCATTGCATACATGCAAAAAGTCAATCCGATGATGGAATACATTGAAAAATAGATTAACCTTAAAATAAACTAAGATGAAATACCAAGTAGCGATTATCGGTGGAGGGCCTGCAGGCTATACAGCAGCCGAAGCAGCCGGAAAGGCTGGTCTCAGTGTAGTTTTATTCGAGAAAAACAATGTAGGTGGAGTTTGTCTGAACGAAGGATGTATCCCCACTAAAACCTTGCTTTATTCTGCTAAGGTATTCGATTATGCCCGTCACGCTTCCAAATACGCTGTGCAAGTACCGGAGGCTTCATACGACCTGGCAAAGATTATTTCCCGTAAGTCGAAAGTGGTACGCAAACTGGTATTAGGAATCAAAGCCCGGCTTGCTGCCTGCAATGTGACATTGGTAACCGGAGAAGCACAGGTTGTCAATTCCCACACAGTACGTTGTGGTGAAGCCGAATACGAATGCGAGCATTTGCTTCTTTGTACCGGTAGCCAAACATTCATACCTCCTATTGCCGGTCTGGAAGAAACCGGATACTGGACACATCGTGATGCCCTCGACAATAAAGAACCCATCCATTCGCTTGTCATTGTGGGAGGAGGAGTCATCGGTATGGAGTTTGCTTCTTTCTTCAACAGTTTGGGTGTACAGGTTACCGTTATTGAAATGATGGAAGAAATTCTGGGCGGAATAGACCGTGAACTCGCTGCCTTGTTACGCACCGAATACACCAAACGCGGTGTAAAATTCCTGTTGAATACGAAAGTCACCGCATTCAGAAAAGACGAAACCGGTACCATCGTATCCTACGAAAATGCAGAAGGTACAGGTGATGTAACCACCGAGAAAGTCCTGATGAGTGTAGGACGCCGTCCGGTTACGCAAGGATTCGGACTGGAGAACCTGCAACTTGCTACCACCGAACGAGGAAACATACGTGTAGACGAATACATGCAGACTTCCGTACCGGGAGTTTATGTGTGTGGCGACTTGAACGGTACTTCCCTTCTGGCTCATACAGCCGTACGAGAGGCAGAAATCGCCATACACCATATTTTAGGCAAACAAGACCCGATGAGCTATCGTGCCATTCCGGGAGTTGTATACACCAATCCCGAAATAGCTTCTGTAGGAGCAACTGAAGAAGCTCTTCAGGCATCTGGCACCACCTATCGTGCCATTCGGCTCCCGATGACTTATTCAGGTCGTTTTGTAGCCGAAAATGAAGGCATGAACGGCTTTTGTAAAGTACTGGTCGACGAGAACGATGTGCTTTTAGGTGTACATCTTCTGGGAAATCCTTCGTCGGAACTGATAGTGCTGGCCGGTATGATGATAGAAGACAGAAGACGGTATTCCGACTGGAAAAAGTACGTGTTCCCTCATCCTACAGTAGGAGAAATATTCAGAGAAATAGACTAAATCTGTATAATAGCAATATGAAACGGGTACAGTGGACAATATTCATCTGGTTGTGTAGTCTGTGTGTGTTAAGCGCACAGACTCTTCGCGAACGTTTGGACGCATTGGTACAGTCTGATCCTGTGCTGCAAAGGTCGGAAGTCGGTATTACCGTGTTCGACCTGACTGAAGGAACCTCCCTTTATCAGTATCAGGCCGACAAACTATACCGTCCGGCTTCTACCGAGAAAGTCATTACAGCCGTTACCGCTCTGGCCCGCTTAGGAGAAAATCATTGTTTTCGTACCCACTTGTCCTATACCGGAACCCTTTGTCAAGACACATTGAAAGGCAATCTTTACGTGGCAGGAGGCTTCGATCCGGAATTTACGGAAGAAGACCTGGACCGTTTTGCACAAGCCGTATACGATGCCGGTATTCGTACGATAGAAGGAGACCTGATAGGCGATGTATCACTGACCGATTCCGTATACTGGGGACCGGGATGGTCGTGGGACGACACTCCGGAGTCTTTCCAACCTTATCTTTCCGCTTTGATGCTCAACCGGGGATGTGTAAAAATAACCGTTACCCCTCAGTCGAAAGGAGAGTCTCCCCAAGTAGAGGTTAATCCTGTATCCGATTATTATACAGTAGACAATCAGGCAAAAAGTTACGATGCGACCAGTGGAAAACTGCGTATTACCCGCGACTGGCTTCATAACGGGAACACCATCCGTATTTCGGGCAATGTCACCAGACAGACCACCCGTGTACTGAATCTGTACTCTTCCGAGAATTTCTTTCTGCAAACCTTCCGTTGTCGTCTGCGTGAAAAAGGAATTACCTTGCGTGCAGTATCAAAAGGCCTTTGTCCTTCAGATACCATTTCCCTTGCGGTATGCAGTCGTCCGATAGATGAAGTGCTGAAGCGCGCATTGAAAAAGAGCGATAACTTGTCGGCCGAAGCCCTGTTTCATCATGTCGGAATTCAGGAAGCCGATACACTCTATGTAGGGTTCGAGGAAAGCCAGGAAGCCATCTGCCGGTTTATGAAAGAAGAAATCGGTCATTTACCGGAGCGCTACCGGATTGTAGACGGAAGCGGAGTTTCCCTGTACAATTATGTGTCGCCGGCTTTGCTGCTCGCTTATCTGAAATACGCCTATTACCATGCACCGGTATTCCAGCCTTTTTACGAAGCTTTGCCGATAGCCGGAATCGACGGAACCCTTCAGGGGCGTATGAAAAAAGGAAAAGCCTTTCGCAATGTACGTGCCAAGACAGGCTCTGTGACTGGAGTAAGTTCGCTGGCAGGCTATGTACATGCTTCCAACGGTCACATGCTGGCCTTCGTCATTATCAACCAGAATGTGTTGAAATCCCGTGAAGCCCGTTCGTTTCAAGACAAAATATGCGAAATCTTAGCCCGTTGAGTCTCGCTAAGATTCCGCATATTCCTTTATAAACTATTTTTTCAGTCGAATACTTTAAACTGATATCCCTGTTCCAGCAACCACTCGATGGAGCGGGGCAATGCATACTTCAAGTTCTGTTCCGACTTCAATGAATCGTGGAAGGTTATGATAGAACCGTTCCTTGCATATTTCTTGACCTTTTCGAACACCTGTGGTCCGTTCAGTCTTTTGCTATAGTCGCGGGTAACCAAATCCCACATCACAATCCGGTATTTGCTTCTGAGTGTCCGATACTGTCCCCATCCCATGTGTCCGTGTGGCGGTCGGAACAGGTCCGTATGCAGATACTCGTCGGCCTTATCGGTATTTGCCAGATAACTTTGGCTCTTATACTCAAATCCGCGGATATGGTTGAACGTATGATTTCCTATCCGATGTCCGCGTTCTACCACTTTCCGATATTCAGCAGGATGTTTGCGCACATTGTCGCCCACCATGAAAAAGGTAGCCTTGATGTGATACTTATCCAGTAAGTCGAGTACCCATTCGGTTATTTCCGGAATCGGTCCGTCATCGAAAGTCAGATACACTGCTTTCTCCTTTTTATCCATACGCCATAAGGCGCGTGGATAAAGGAGGCGTATCAGTTCAGGAGGTTGTTCTATAAACATACGCTTATTGGGCTGGTGTGTTACTTCCTATTCGTTTTTCCAGTACAGAGTACAGCTGTTCAAACTTCTGTGCATAGTGCAAAGCCGATTTCACTTCTTTACCGTCTTTGGTCTTCAGCTCAGAAAGACTCTTGCACACATCATCCAATATATAGAAATTACGCATGCAGTTTTCGCTCGACGAAGCAAAGCGATTGTCGTCAAGGCTCAGGTACCACATGGCATATTCAGTCGCGTTGTTAGCCAGTTCATCATAAATCGCTTCAGCCTTTTCCGGATGTCCCAGTTTGGCGTAGCAGTCAGCCATTTCCTTCGAACTGCTGTACAGATAGTCGTGGCGTACGTTGCTGCTTGGTATCATCTTCTCGCAGTAATCCAGCACCTCAAGCGCCTTGTCGTTCTTGCCTTCTTTTATCAGCTGCGAAGCCAATGTCACAAACAGGCGGCGATGTGTATCACACATGCGCAATACCGTTTCGTCCAGATAGATACCCGGAGCATCGATACCTCCAAACTTAAACTTATGCATCAGGTTGTCGTACATCTTTTCAGTATCAATGTGTCTGCCCAGTTTGGCATTGTTGAACGGAGTGATGCGGTAAGCCAAGCCTTCCTGCAGGAAGTTGTTGGTCAGATTCAGATGATTGTCCGAACCTACCGTAATTGCCATATACATCGGGCGTTCCCAGTTGGTATTGGCAAGCATTTCCAGCATCATCAGCTCTGTTTTTGTCAGCATGCGTTTACCCTTCAGTGAGATAGTCATATAGTCTGGAATAGAATCCGGAATCAGCATATTCGAGCGTTTGATAGCCTCCTTGTCCAGTGTCATCACGATACTGTCTGTAGGAATCATCTGCAAACCGTCTTTCGGAGCACGTACCCAGTACTTCATGATATTCTTCAGTTCGTACGGATTTTCACCGAATTCCTTCTTTGCTTCTTCAGGATTCTGCTTGTAGAATCCTTCGATAGCCTTCATGGCCTCCGGACGTACATATACTATTTCATTATGTCCCGATACATAGTCGATACGATCCCAGTTGATAGGTACAGACGGAGAATCGTAAGCCGGACGGCGCATCTGGTCGATGTACCAGTCAGTCTGCAGGTAACTCAGGTTGCAGACACGCACATCGGTACGGAAACCTTCTGTTTCCTGGTTGTACCAGAGTGGGAATGTATCATTATCTCCGTTGGTGAAGAGAATCGGGTTACCTTCTGCCTGCACAGAGTTCAGATAATTCTGTCCGAAGTCGCGGCAAGTATATCGTCCGCTTCTGTCGTGGTCGTCCCATGTCTGGCTCACCATCTGTACCGGAACCAGCAGACAGACTACACTTGCCAATACCGATGCCGGGGTCTCTTTCATCTTCTTCCACAGATATTCGGAGATGGCTGCCACACCCAGACCAATCCAGATGGCAAAGGCATAGAACGAACCCGCATAAGCATAGTCGCGTTCGCGCACCTGTTGCGGCGACTGGTTCAGATAAAGAACGATAGCCAGTCCGGTCATGAAGAACAGGAAGAATACAATCCAGAACTGCTGGATACCTCTTTCTCCCTTATACGCCTGCCAGAACAGACCAATCAGTCCCAGAATAAGCGGCAGACAGTAGAACACATTATGTCCCTTGTTGTTTTTCAGTTCACTAGGCAGCAGACTTTGGTCGCCTACCAGATAATTATCGATAAACGGAATACCGGTAATCCAGTTACCATGTTCTATCTCGCCCTGTCCCTGTATATCATTCTGTCGTCCGGCAAAGTTCCACATAAAGTAGCGCCAGTACATAAAGTTCAGCTGATAAACAAAGAAGAACTTGATATTCTCCCACTGGGTAGGAATCTTCAGCATCACCACTTCTCCTGCCTGGTCGTAAGGCACCTGACGGCCTTCTACACCGCCCAGCCAGCTTTCGTAGGCCGCTGCATGATCCGAACTCCACATACGTGGGAACAGCATATTCTGTGCATACTTATATTCTGTTTTGTGGCGGACTATTTCGTAGCTGTCTTTTTCGTCGGGACGCTCTTTCTCTTTACGCTGATAAACCGGAGCTCCTTCTACCACATCGTACATATAACTGCCGTTTTCTTCCTTGATGGCCGGTTTCGAAGCATAAGTCTGACCGTAGAACAACGGACGTGTACCATACTGCTCGCGGCCCAAGTATTCACCCAGTGTAAAGATATCCTCCGGTGAGTTCTGGTCCATCGGTGTATTGGCAGTAGAACGGATGACAATCAGTGCATACGAAGAATAACCTACAACCATCATCATCATACACAAGAGTGCAGTATTCAGCGTGCGGGCGCTGACACGGAACTTCTCGCTCAAATCGGCAAAAAGATACAGTCCGATAAGAACTAATGCAACCACACCAATCAGTATGCTGCTCCATCCATGTCCGTAGAACGGAATACCCAGCAAGGCGATGGTAGTCAGGAAAGAGATGTTCATCCGCTTGCGGCTTACTGCCACATAGCTTTCGTATACACCCCAGATAATGCTGGCTGCAAGAATAATGATGTAGACAATCAGTCCGGTATTAAACGAGAATCCCAGGCTGTTGACAAAGAACAGTTCGAACCATCCTCCTACCTTCACGATACCCGGTACGATACCGTACAGCACTGCTACAATCAGTATCATAGAGCCGAAGAGAGCCAGGAGGCTTCCTTTCAGATTGGCATTAGGATTCTTTTTATAGTAATATACCAGTACGATGGCAGGGATACAAAGCAGGTTGAGCAGATGCACACCGATGGAAAGACCTGTCAGATAGGCAATCAGCACCAGCCAGCGGTCGCTGTGTGCCTCGTGTGCCCGGTTTTCCCATTTCAGTATCAGCCAGAATACCAGTGCGGTAAACAGGCTGGAGTATGCATACACTTCTCCTTCTACAGCACTGAACCAGAACGTATCGCTCCATGTGTAAGCCAGTGCACCTACCAGACCGGAACCCATGATGGTAATCATCTTTCCGGTTGTCATTTCCTCGTCTTTGGGGCAAATCAGTTTCTTGGCCAGATGCGTGATGCTCCAGAAGAGGAAAAGAATACAGGCGGCACTCATCAGTGCACTCATGATGTTCACCATCATAGCCACTTGCGACGGGTCGCTTGCAAACTGGCTGAACAGGTTGGCTGTCAGCATAAAGAAAGGAGCACCAGGCGGGTGTCCTACTTCCAGTTTATATCCACTTGTGATAAATTCGGGACAGTCCCAAAAGCTGGCAGTCGGCTCAATGGTCATGCAGTAGGTAAACGCTGCAATGGCAAAGGCAAGCCATCCCACCAGATTGTTGATTTTGTTGTACTGCTGTTTCATGTAAACTATTTTGTATGCTTGTTTGTATTCAATAGTCGCAAAGATACGAAATAGTTGTCATACAGCATTTATTTTGTTTTCTGAATCAGCGGTGATACGTTTTTTTAACGGATGAAGGAGAATACAACAACGATTTATTGCTTTGTGTGGCTTTATAAATACAATTATTAGTTTGTAAACTCATTCACATCCAGCAGACAGATGTTCAGTTCGTCCCTGTGTACGATTACGGATTTATCCATCCATCGGTCGATTTGTCGTTCTTCATCTATGTATCTTACTTTGAATGTAGCTTCACTGGAGTAACTATCACACATCTATGTAGGATACGGGATTCTGTTTTGTAAGGTAAAAGGAAGGATACACTCTTGTTCCTGCGGTGTAAGGGAAAACTGTTTGTCCATCTCGTTCATTTGTATTTCAAACCTACCTCGTGAAAGGTTATAGGCAAAGAAGCGGATGTATCCATTGTATTTAAATGTGGTAAAAGTATGCTCCTTCTCTTTCTCTTTGTATGCAAGAGCATCATGACTTACATAAATGTCGTAGGGATAGCTTGATATAGGTAGTAGACTTTCCCGAAATCCATTTACTTCCATTGTAGTATCACAATAGATAAATTCATTGGTAACGGGGCAGTTTTCTATTTTCCCGTTACCGTGTATGGTGAATAAGTCTCCATAATTCCCATTTTCATCGTGTGAGCATCGTTGTTTACCATAGGGTACAACGGTTGTATTTGCCCAGTACTGTCGGTTGGCATCGCGTCGTACAATTGCTTTACTTAGGTCATCAAATAGTCCATAGGCATAGGTTTTCCTGTTCTCCAATCGTACAGTAATTCCGTATAGTGTATTTTCATCTTGCAGGATGTTTTCACCATAATCAATAGTAAGCTCTCCTTGAATTTGGGTGAGAGAAGTTTCCATATAGTTTGGCTCATTACACGGGTTGTTATCGTCTTTACATGCCCATAGCATAAAAGGTACGAATAATAATATAAGTGCTTTCAGTTTCATAGATTTGTAGTTTTTAATTTGATTGCAAGGTAGATAAAGGTTTTGAAATAGAAAAATCGGATGCTTGGTTTAACGCGAAAGTTTTTCAATTTATCTATAAAGATCTTATCAAAAAAAGATTTCTATTTTTATTATTAAAACTTTTAGTAAAGAGCATTAATTGTTCTTGTGAAAAGAAATATGATAAATTATTAAAAAATAAGAGCAATGATTGAAAATTTATTTTTTTTACTATTTTTGCTTTAAATTAATAAAAATAAATCATTTCTATGAAACTTAAGAATTTACTTTTTACGACGGTAATATGTAGTTTATCGTTTATTTTATCCGCATGTGATAATGAAGATTTTCCTCCTTCTATGGCAGAATTGAATATTGAAAAATTACAAGGTTATCATGCTGATAAAGTATATATAATATATGAAAAAATAGGCTTTTCTAAAGAAGCTATTGAAGTGAAAGATTATCACATAGAATCTCCTTATTTGATCGTTACATCAATCTATGATTATGTTTATAGTATAGATATGAACAATGTTGTAGCTTTTCAATACGACAATTTTGATAATAGTGTAACAATTTGGTTTTAAATAATATTATGAATAAGTTATTATATATCATTTGTTCGGCAGCATTATTAATGTCTTGTTCCGATTTAGATGTATTGGATGAATTGGAGCCATCTATGAGTTCTTCTCGATCAAGAGTTTCAACTGTGACAACATCACCGACTTTTGATTGGGAAAGTTCGTCAAGTATTTCACTGGTAAATGTAAATGAAAATGTAATATTACCGTGGTATTCTGGTGCTATAGCGAATATTCCTTCATATATATTAAAGGATTATACGGTTGCAGATGGATGGAAAATGGTATACAACACATGCTCACCATCAGCTAATGCACAGGATGATAAATACTATTTGCTATTCTATAATATTTTCAGCGGAAAATTGAGAGGATTCGTATATAATAAAAATAATGTTACGTCAGGTAGTGATACTTATTGGCAGTTTACTTTCAATGAAGGTACGGCTCTGTTGAATGATATCAGCGACCTTACGTTACCGGCAAACGAAATCACCGATAATCGTGAAATGTTAGTGTTTAATATAACTAATACGCCAACAAAGGCATTGTCACGGGGTTGGAATTCCTTTGAAGCTGATTTATTAGTTTATGATCCTTCTTCTGCAAGCAAAAACATAGCTTTTAGCTTAAGTGCATTTGATATAAAATATGAAAATTTGGTAATTAACGGAGAATCTTATTCACAGTCTGTAGGAACAATGATTACAACCACGA
Source organism: Phocaeicola sp. HCN-40430 (assembly GCF_037890285.1). Taxonomy (NCBI): domain Bacteria; kingdom Pseudomonadati; phylum Bacteroidota; class Bacteroidia; order Bacteroidales; family Bacteroidaceae; genus Phocaeicola; species Phocaeicola sp. HCN-40430. The sequence goes on along the minus strand of NZ_JBBKBS010000006.1, from coordinate 121,313 downwards.
ACGTTACTACTTTAAAAACCCCAGATGCTTTGAACAAAGGTGTAAATTATTTAGCTGATAAAGCGCAGAAGAAGTTTGAAAAGATTTTTGATGAAAACACAAATTCACGTGGATTATTGTCTTCAACAGTTGGTTCAATAATAAAGGCTGGAGGAAATTTTTTAGTAAAAAAGTTCTTTGGTCGCCAATCAACATCTACTACGACAAACACAAGTGATATTAAGATACAAACTACATCTAAAATCAATTTAAAAGGGGCAATAACAAGCCAACAGCAATCGAATATATCACCTATTTCACAATTGATGTTACCAGGAACTACACCAACTCCTCAGGATGTATTTTTACCTTCTTATAACAATTTGTTGGGTGTATGGAATGTAAGCAGTGCTCCTAAAGTTACAGCTACAAGTTATGATTGGATGTACCCTATATTATCTCCTTCAAGTAGAAATACTGTACCAAATAAAATGACAGGGAATATGGGGATAAGAACTGTTTACGAATTAACAGATTGCCCTGTGCAAATAAATCCTGCGATACAGGATTATATTGATAAATATGAAGTGTCAACAAAATTACTATATATAAAAGAAGGTGTAGGAAATAGACCTAATCAAATAATTAATGTTCCTAACTCACAAGTAGGAGAAACATATTACAGGATGGTTCCTGAATATGAATTTTATTCAAAGCAAGACAGTTTGTATGTCCTTTCTTCTAATTCTGTTTTTAGCCGGATTATTATACAGAATTTGGATTATGGTATAGTTGAGAAAACTCATGCGGAGGCTCGCCCTTATATCACGACAGGGGTTAAAAGGAATGATATTTGGTGGACAGATTCAGATAAAGTTTATGTAAAAGTAACTGTTACTCTTTATCCTAAAGAGCCATACAACACAACCCCTATTGTTACTACTAGAACCTTTGAGCCTGTTTTTATAGATAATAAGTGATTAGAAGACAGATACTAAAAGAAAAATGGTAACTTTGTGAAAGAATCAAAAGTCGGTTAAATGGAAAGGGTTCGGCGTTATACCGAACTCTTTCTATTAAAGGATATTTAAACTGTCCAATTTTTGAGATCACTTCACTTTGAGATGGCTTTTTTATCGTTTCTTTTCAGATTCTTTTCCATCTTCTTGTCGTATGCCTGACCTCTGGGTACCAGATAGAGAAACATTACGCAGTCATCCACTATCTGTACATGATAGCTGAAGAAGGCACGGTAACTGCCTATCCTCAGACGGTAGATAAACTCAAAATCCACCAGCTTCTTGCAGTCCGTCAGTTCTTCAATGCTCCCGGAATTGATAACTTCTTGTACCGAATTACGCACTGAATCCAGCATCTTCCCTGAGAGCTTGCGGACTGCCTTTTCAAACTCCTTTGAAAATTCAACCCTCATTTCTCAACCACTCCCAGCCAGTCCATAAATTCCTTGCGCTCGTTCTTCTCCAGCTTCACCTTTCCTTCCGGATATTTTTCGGACATATAGCGGTATGCTTCGCTGTCGTCGTATTCTTCCGCTGTCTTGTCGAGCAGACTTTCGATCAGCTTCTTCAGGTTTGTGCCCTGGCGTGCTGCCATGACCGAAAGAGCCTTGAAAGTGTCCTCCTTCAGGTCGATTATCTTTTTCTTGTATGTTACTGTTGCTTCCATAATTCCGTCTTTTCTGCAAATATATAATATATATATAATATATACAATGTATATTGAACTTTCTTAAACACGTATCCCGTTTTTCAGCATTTCCTCGCGCACAAGCTCCGTTTCGACTAAGCGACTTTCATGTGATTAAAGTTCTACATCTATCTTTTGTATTTTCCCACGTTCCAATTTAAGCGAATAAACAATATCATAAGGTTTATTAGTCATGGAGATACGTAACTCATCATTTAAAAAACAATTGTCGGGTAACCAATTGTTTTTTGTTTCCCAAATAAGGGAGCAATCAATTTTTTGTTCTTCTTTACGATTTATATAAAATATTTCATTTTCTTCGAAATGATTGAGGTAGTAAAAGATTGCATCAACTTCAGCAATAGCTTCTTCATCATATGATAGTAGGATTGTGCTGAACATTCTTTTCATATCAAGCGTAATTATATGTTCCGATGAAGGGGTGTATAGAGGGATATGTCCTGCATATATTTTATAAGGATAGGTATATAGTGGGCATTCCAGTTGCCAGAAATGTACTTCGTTGTCGTAGATGAAATTTTCTTCTACATTACTACATTGGCGTTTTCCTTCAGAATTTATTTTGTTGAGCCAGAAGATATCTGTAATTCCGAGACAACCATTTAATGAAACGGGTATTTTCTCTCTTCCATCTGGTACAAGCATAGCTCTAATGATGTACTGCTCGTTTGGGTATAGTTTGATTTTAGGGCTATCAATATCATCAAACAGACCATATGCATAAGGCGTTCCGTCTGCATGCAGTACTTCGATACCAATGTAATCCATAAATTCTTCAAATTGAGGGTAATCTTCTGCCCATTCTCCGGTCAGTTGGAAGGTTGCTTCCACATAGTCCTTGGCCGGACATTGTTCCTCGTCTTTGCACGACCATAACAGCAAAGGGAAAAACAGTAAAAAGAGTGATGTCTGTTTCATAAGTCTGATGATTTAGAACTAATTTAAAAGATAAGAAAAAGAATTGACAATCAGTTTTCTTTATCTCTTTTTAACGGTATATTTGACCAATATTTATCCGGTTTTAGCTTGAGTTTGTAAACTCATTCACGTCCAGCAAAAAGATGTTCAGTTCGTCCCTGTGTCTGTATGCGATTACGGATTTATCCATCCATCGGTCGATTGATCGTTTTTCGATTACGTATCTGCTTTTTCTTGAAAAATAAAATGTTTTGAAAATCCGGTTTTCTCTTTCATAAAGTCTGATTTTTCAGTTTTTCGCTAACTGATACTTTTGTAATTTAATAAATTTTAACAGGCAAAAAAGAGGAAATAAATCAAAAAAAGGACTGTATACATGCTTTATAACATGTATTTAGGGGATGAAACAAAGGAAAAAAGGACTCGTAAAAGAGGGTTTTGATACTTGTATCGGTGGGTGACGATACTTGTATCGTGAGCTTACGCTATTAGTAACACATGCCAACGGTATTAATAGTGTAAAAAAGGGGATTAAAAGAGGTTTTTATTCCTGTTTTTAGCAGAGTGGAGTGTTTTTTCTTCTCTTTTACAAGATGTATATTCGGGTGATAAAAAGATGTGATTCTTGTCGTGTGAGAAGATATTTGTTGTGTAATGCATATGTATTGTGTGACCTGTACGGATAGATAGTGAATTTTCTGTCTTTTTGTGTTTGGGTATACCCCCAAAAAAGTGGAAATTTGCAACCGGACTTGCCTTTGAGTCTAAAAAGGCTTGTTTTAGGGGACTTGAATTGACATTTTGATAAATGTATATTCCGCTGAAGTGAGACACTTTCATTTTGTCATTTTACGAAAGAATCGGGAAGAGAAAAATATCAATGGGGGCTTTATTTGTCCGATTAAGCTTTTGTGTATATCCAAAATATTATATCTTTGTTGCCGGAAATGGTTCCGTGTGTCTGTTCGGACAAGCGGATTAAAAGGGAATCAGGTGAAATTCCTGAACAGTCCCGCTGCTGTAAGCTCCTTCAACTCTTCGGAAATAGCTTATGCCACTGATAACTGAACAATATCGGGAAGGCTCCGGAGAGGGGGTAAGTCAGAAGACCTGCCATCGTACAAATTTAACTGCACTCGTGGGATAGGCAGTTAAGACTGAATGTATACAATTAATTTTATCAGGTAGGTGTGACCGGAAATTTCTGGTCTTCGTGCTGCTGTGTGTATTTCTGACAGGGAATACTGTATGCCTGTGTGTACAAAACAGGCGGGATGGCTTGTGCTGATTATTGCCGGCGATTTTGGAGGATTGATTGTGTAATGTCATTTTTTATAAAAACAGATTTTTATAAATAATAGTATTATGAATTTTATTGGATTTGCAAGAAAAGCCGTCCTTATGGGGCTTATGGTATGCATTGCCCTGTGTATGGGGGCTTGTTCGTCGGAAAATGGTACTGCAGGAGCAGGAGCCTTGAAGTTTGATTTACACATTGTGCAGGAGGGTACTGATCCTTTGTTTGTGGTGCCGGGACAGGATATGGTGCTGGAATATTCGGGAGAAAATATACAGACGATAGAAGTGGGAAAGCTGTCGGCCGGATGGACTGCAGAAGTGGATTATGAAGCATCTAAAATTGTACTGAATGCTACTGCTGAGGCTGAGAAAGAAGCGAAAATTGAATTTAAGGCGAAAGGTGGAGATGGTGCAGAGCAGGTAAAAGAGCTGAGCTTTTATAACCTGAATTCGTTTAATGATCCGAACGGGGCTTTTGTGCTGAATGAGGGAAATATGACTACAGAGAATGGTTCGTTGGGATATATTACTCCGGAAGGTTATGTGATTGGTGATGCATATAAACTGGTGAATGGTACCGAACTGGGAAATGTATCGCAGGATATGGCGTTCTACAACGGGAAGATTTATGTCATATCGCAGAATGGAAACAAAAATGCGGTGGGAGAGTTATTCGAGAATGATGGCACGCTTGTGGTAATGGATGCGAAAACGTTGAAAAAAGAAGTGACTTTTTCTAGAAATCAGTTGGAAGGACTGGACTGGCCTACACATATCGCTGTTCTTGATGAGAACCATATATATATTCGGGATAATAAAGGGGTGTATCGTCTGGATATGGGAACGGGAAGAATTTCTTTTGTAAAAGGTTCCGACGGAGCTCCTAAGTCTCGTTTTGTGGTAATGGGAGGTAAGGTGTATACATTCCAGAATAAAAACTATATGTGCAATATCCTTGAAATCTCACCGGAATCGGATAGTGTTTCTAAGATAAGTTTGCCTTATTCGGCTCCTTATAAGAGTTTGTATAGTATTGAGAAAGCCGGTGAGGGGGATGTATGGCTTACTGCGACTGGATTTGGTAAATATTATGTGGCTAAGTTTAATCTGGCTACTAAAGAGCTGGACTCTCGGGAAATTGGTTCGGAACCGAATGTGGGAAGTGCTGGGGTGTCTTTCTGTGTAAAAGATAATATGATTTATTATGCCAATGGCACTACACTGTATCGTATGAAGTTTGATGAGGCTGCCGGAGAGGAACCGGGTGAGGAGGAAATGCTTTGCGATCTTAATCTGCTTGATAGTAATGCAGGACTGTTGTATAACGGACTGGCTGTTCATCCGGTGACGGGACATGTATATGCAAACTCTATCAAATCGTTCCCCTTGTTTACTACAAATCAGATCTGGGTATTCGATTTTGAGACCAGCGTAGACTCTCCGTTTGCCAAATATGAGAATTATACACATTTCCCGGCAGGAGTCTTTTTTTATTCTGAAAATTAATTTATTGTATTGGTTATGAAGAAGTTATTTTATCGTGTTTGGGCTGTATGCATGCTGGCTGTAGCAGTATCGGGATGTTCTGATGATTTGTCGGAGGGTAATTCCGGCGAAGGTGGAAAAGAGGAAATCTTGGGCGGTTATGCCGACCCGAAAGGGGTGATGATATTGAACCAGGGAGCTCCCTCTTCGCAAAATAGTTCTCTGACTTTCATTACTCCGGAAGGTGAAGTGGAGGATAATGTGTACCGTAAGGTAAATGGCTCGGCTTTTGGAAATTATGCGGAGGATTTATGGATGTATAACGGTAAGTTCTATATCGTAAGTGACGGGCTTTTTGAACCTAATGGGGAGAAAACCGATGGTGAACTGGTGATTGTGGATGCTGTAACGTTGAAACTTGAAAAGGCTTATCAGATAGAAGATTTGAAGTTCCCTCGGCCGGAAGGAAGTCTGGAGGAAGATGAAATGCTTTCGCTAAGTACTCCTTTTTCCAATATTGCTGTATTGGATGAGAAGAATGTATTTTTTGCCGAAGGACAGGGAATGTTCCGCTTTGATACTACTACGGGAGAGCTGAATCTTATTGAAGGGGCTTATAATTTTGGTAACCAGGGAGGAACTATTGAAGAAGTAGCTTCAACAAGGGGTATCTTGAGAGTGGGAGACTGCCTGTATTGTGGGGGTGGAGGTTTCTGGCAAACTACAAGATTGTTTGAGTTTGCCAAAGATAAGAATGAGGTGAATAGGGTTTTGCCTGATTTGAATGGTGATTTTATTAGTGGAATCTGCCAGACGGGCGAACGTGAGGTGATGCTTGCTACTTGTGGAAGAGGGGGAGAAAAGAAGTCTTACCTTATTTTTGTCGACCTCGACAGCTGGAAGGTAGTGAAAGAGGTGAAGATTGCGGAGGATATTTCTGCTGAATTCTTTAATGATTCGGGAATTACAAAGGCTGGAAATTACATTTATTATGCAGCCGGAGGAACGACTATCCGTCGTTTGTCGCTCGAAACCTGGAAAGCGGAGGATTGTATCGATGTGCTGAAAGATGCGCCCGAAGGGATTCATCTGAACTGTAATGTGACTGCAGATCCTTCTAATCAGTATTTGTATGTGGCTGTATCGGATAAATACAGTGAATCGGAAATTCCTACCTGTAATTATTTGCTGATTTATGATTGTAGTGGAGCAAAACCGGTATTGGTGAATAAGATTGTGAATAAGACAAGTTATCCGATAGGAATATATCCGATGAATAAGTTTTACAATAAATAAAGATACGGGGTAAACTGGAATTATCGGTATAAAAAGAAATAGCAGCGGGAGTTCCCGCTGCTATTTCTTTTTTATTTTAATGTGCCGGCTTCTGCCTGCTGAATCATCTGCTGGCTGGCATACATGTATACTTCTACACGGCGGTTTTGACGGCGTCCGGCTTCGGTGCTGTTGTCGCCTACAGGATTGCTTTCGCCCATTCCTTCTACTTTCTTAATCTGTGAAGCAGAAGCACCGCATCCTAAAAGATAGCTGGATACGCTCTGGGCACGTGTCTGGGAGAGTTCCATGTTCTTCTGTGCACTTTGGGCTGCTGTACAGTTCTTCCATCCGGTATTGTCGGTATATCCGTAGATTGCTACGTCCATGTCAGGGTTCTGGTTCATTACATTATTGGCAAACTTGCTTAATGAAGATTTTGCCGAGGTACTGAGGTCGGCACTGCTTGTATTGAATAGAATACCAGAGTCGAATGTAACTTTTACTGCCTGTAAGCCGTTGTTGTCGGTTACCTGTTCTACTTCTGCACCTTGAATTTCTGCGGCCTGCTGGGCTGCCTTATCCATCTTCTTTCCGATTAAGGCTCCTGCGCCTGCACCTACTGCAGCACCTACTGCTGCTCCAATGGCTGCTCCTTTTCCGTGTCCGATTACACCTCCGAGGATGGCTCCCATGGCAGCTCCGCTACCTCCACCAATCATACTTCCTTTGGCTGTATTGTTCAAAGAAGCACATCCACTTAATATTAAACTCGCACTTAAAGCCAGCGCCATACAATTTCTTGCTTTCATAAGTCGTTTCGTTTAGTTTGAAACTGCAAGATAAGCTAATTTAAGTAAACGTCCTAATTTTAAGAGGGTAAAATACGGTTTTAAGGGTTGCTTAACCGTTGTGTGTATGATTATGCGATTTCAATACCCGATGGGGAAGATTGCCGTGACCTACGAGTTCGATGGGGCATCCGAAATGTTCTTCCAGCCATTCTGTCGGTACTTCGGTGTCGGGATGGTAATGCAGGTTACCGTTTACACAGGCAATACTCTTTACGTTTTGCAGCACGGTTCCTATGTCGTGACTGACCAGAATGATGGCACGCTCACGGTTTATTTCTTCGAGCAAAGAGTAGAGCTTGGCTTCAAAACGTTTGTCGATGTAGGTATTGGGTTCGTCTAAAATGACGACTTGCGGGTCGGATACCAAAGCCCGGCCTAATAGAGCACGTTGCAATTGTCCGCCGCTTAATTGTCCGATGGCACGTTTCTCCAGTCCTTCCAGTCCCATTTGGGCAATGACGTGCTGCACTTGTTCGTGCTGTTTACGACTGAAAGGGTGTAGGAGTGACTTCTGACGGTTCAGACCGGACAAAACGACTTCGTAGACCGAGATGGGGAATTTCTTGTCGATGGCATTGTATTGAGGGAGATATCCCATGCTGATTTCCGGTACTTCTGTTCCGTTTCGAAAGAAGCGGATTTGTCCCGAAGTGGGAGAGAGAAGTCCTAATATTACTTTTATCAGAGTGGTCTTTCCACCTCCGTTGGGGCCGATAACGCCTAAGAAATCTTGTTCGTATACGGTGAGGTCGATATGATCGAGTACGGTTTTCCGGTCGTAGCCGGCCGAAATATCGCTTAGTTGTATCAAAGGTGTTTTTTCCATGCGTGTACAAATGCGTTTAGGGTTGCTGTAAGGCACGTGCCACATTTTTCATTTCTTCATCCCAGTGGTAACTCAGTGGATTGATAGGGACAATCTGCAATTGGGCTTCCTTGGCAATGAGTTCGGCATTACGGGTATCGAATTCTTGCTGTACGAAGATGATACGGGCTTTTTTATGTCCGCTTTGTTCGATGAGTGCTTTCAGATGAGCCGGAGAGGGTTCTTTCCCTCCTTCCTCAATACTGATTTGAGTCAGTCCGTAATCGCGGGCAAAGTACGACAGTGCCGGATGATAAATCAGGAAGGTACTGTCTGCCTGGGTCAGGTAATTGCGTACTTCATGTTCGGTATTATCTATGATAAGATTCAGACTATCCAGTCGGTTCCGGTAGTAGTCTGTATGAATAGAATCCAGTTGACAGAGGGTTTGACAGATGTTTTGTGCAATCAGGCGGGCATTGCGGCAAGAATTCCAGATATGAGGTTCAATTCCTCCTTCGTGAATGTGGTCGCCGTGTACTTTGGGTTCTTCACGTATCAGGTCGATACCTGTAGACATATCGAAGAAAGGCAGTTCGGGAGAATTGCCTTGCAGTTTATCTATCCAGTTTTGTTCGAACCCGATGTAGCCGATGCGGAGATAGGCGGTACTTTGTGAGAGTGCAACCATCTGCTGGGGAGTGGGATCGTAGGTCTCGGGGCTGCTGCCGTCAGGAACCATACTTACTACCTTGAAGTGTTCACCGGCTATTGCTTCGGTGAAGTAACGAAGGGGTTCCAATGTGACGGTCAGTATAGGGCGCTCTCCGGCTTGTGGCTGTCTGTGACACGACATCAGGAGGAGCATGCTGATGAACAGAATGGTATATTGTTTCATAAAAAGTAAATCTTTGTGTGAAGAACAAAGATACAACAAATAAAGGAAATCACCGGAAAGTGATTTCCTTTATTTATCGTAATCTTCCCGAACAGCTTATCGGGTAGCACGAAGTATTTCACGTTTTCCTCCCGGAGGACCAGGCAGACGCTCTATAGTATAGCCTGCGCTTTGAAGCATGCGGCGTACGGAACCTTTGGCACAATAGGTAGTCAGTACACCTCCCGAGGCTGTGATGCGATATAAACTTTCGAAGAGGGAAGGATGCCACATCTCCGGCTGTTTGTCGGGAGCAAAAGCATCGAAATAAATGACATCGTATGCTCCTGTAAATGGGAACTGGGTGAAATCGCCTTGTATCTTGTGGAGGGTAAACCATGGGGTTATGGATACCGGTTTATTCCATTCGGCACGATGCAAGGCTTCATACTCTGCAGCACGGGAAGGAGCAATCTGTTCGGGATATCCGAGCAACTGCAAGGTTTCTTCCGGTACCGGATAGAGTTCGATGGTGGTGAAACAGACCGGACGATGGGTACGTTCTGCTTCGAGTAAGGTAAGGAAGGCATTCAGACCGGTACCAAAACCTATCTCAAGTACACGGGGAGCCGGTACTGTGACATGTTGTAAGCCCATCTGAATAAAGATATGTTCCGACTCGGTGCGTGCGCCTTTTACGGAGTGGTAATGTTCGTCCATTTCCGGAACGAATAGTGTATAGCTTCCGTCTGCAGTTTGTTCGGGTTGTATCATGGGGGATATGTTTTAAAGTTTGGATTGTTAAAAGTGAAAGAACTTGAATGCTCCGATGGTGGCTGCTACCAGTAAAGCATAACGTGCCAGCTTACCGAAAGTCATTGAGAGAGCCACGATGTATAAATTGGCTTTCATCAGTCCTAAAACAATGAGAATGGCATCCCCGATGACAGGGAGGAAAGAGAAAATGGCAATCCACGACCCCCTTCCATGAATAAATCGGGTGGCTTTGTCCAGTTGCTTTTTGTCTACTCTGAAATACTTCTCTATCCATTCCATTTTTCCGAGGTGTCCGATCCAATAGCAGGTAAGACCTCCCAATGCATTGCCGGCTGTAGTGGCTAAAGTAGACCAGATTGGGTCCAGTCCCAGTCCGATGCAGGCCAGCAGTACGGCTTCCGAGCTGAAAGGAAGAATAGTTCCGGCTAAAAAGGCTGAAATAAACATGCCCCAATAGCCCCAGTCTATCATGAATTGAAGAAATGCATCCATATATTGAATATTCCGGCAAAAAGGGTGAGAAGAAGCATACAGAGGAAATAATATCGTGTAAACCTATTGAACAGAAGGGCAAACAAATGTCCGTGCATGATGGCTCCTATCATGATAAGAATAGGAAACAGAGCATTGAAGTGCTGAGGCTGCAAGAGCATGAGAAGCATGACTTCTATTCCGGTAAACCGCAGAGATTGTATCATAATGCGTGTCTGTACCTTATCCTGTCGTGATACCTGAAAATTCTGTATACTGCTTATTACTGCCAACAAGAAAAAGACTCCCCATGAAATACATTGGGAGAGTGTGAGTGTGGAATAGTCGGGTATCCAATCCAAGCCGAGTTGGCGAAAGGGATTCAGGATAAAATCCGGTTCTCCATTGTAAGTGCCGTAGCAAAGCATAAACCAGTAAGGTAAGCTCAAGCCCACAATACCGGCAAAGAAAGTCCGCGAACTGAGAGATCGTAGTCCTATCATGTGCAAGTAAAGGAAGGGAACAAAGAACAGACATGAAGGGAGTATCCAGCTTCCGATACCGATTAACAGAAAGGCATGGAAAATGGAGGATGAATTGTATCTTGATTCATAGCTGCGGAACAGAGAACTGAGCATCCCTGCAAAGAGTAAGGGAAACCAGCTTTCGGCAGAGTATGAATAAAGAAACGGACAAAGAAAAAAAGTAATCAGAAATAGAGCCGGAGGAAGAGTAGAACGGGTGCGTATCAAGGCAAATGTGGTGTTCATCTCTATCATCAGGCCGGTAATCAGTACTCCTATGACTAAAGAGAGCACATGAGTCCAACTCTGACACAGTATTCCGCCTGTGAGCAGAGAGAGAAGAATAGCCACAGGAAGAGTCAGTCTTCCGGTGGCTATTTGATATTGAAGTGTATTTCGTGCAGATATCATTATAAGTCAAATCCGATGTCTGAGCGGAAATATTTCTTTTCGAATGAAATCTTTCCGGCATTGGTAAACGATTGTGCCAATGCTTCGGCTTTGTCTGCTCCGTATGAGCTGACTGCAATGACACGTCCTCCTGATGTTACAATCTGACCGTCTTTTACAGCTGTACCGGCATGGAATACAATGCTTCCTCCAGCTTTTGCTTCTTCGATGCCTGTAATAGGGAATCCTTTTTCGTATGCTTCCGGATAACCACCTGATACAAGCATTACGCATACTGCTGAGCGAGAATCGATTTCAAGAGTCTTTTCATTCAATGTACTGGTTGCTACTCCTTCGAATAAGTCAACGAGGTCGCTCTTGATTCGGAGCATTACACTTTCTGTTTCCGGGTCGCCCATACGTACATTGTATTCAATGACCATCGGTTCACCTTTCACATTAATCAATCCGAAGAAGATGAAGCCTTTGTAGTCGATTCCTTCGGCTGCCAGTCCTTCTACAGTAGGACGGATGATGCGGTCTTCTACTTTCTTCATCCATGCTGCATCTGCAAATGGAACAGGAGATACAGAACCCATACCACCGGTGTTCAGACCTTTGTCGCCTTCGCCGATACGTTTGTAGTCTTTTGCTTCGGGCAAGATTTTGTAGTTCTTTCCGTCGGTCAGAACAAAGACTGAGCATTCAATACCGCTCAAGAACTCCTCGATAACAACTGTAGCTGATGCATTGCCGAACATTCCACCCAACATTTCTTTCAACTCTTTCTTGGCTTCTTCCAAAGTAGGAAGTATCAGTACACCTTTTCCTGCACACAAACCGTCTGCCTTCAGTACGTAAGGTGCTTCCAGAGTTTCAAGGAAAGCAAGGCCTTCTTCTATGTTGTCGGCAGTAATGCTTTTATAACCTGCTGTCGGGATATGATGACGCTGCATGAAACCTTTGGCAAATTCTTTACTTCCTTCGAGTACAGCACCTGCTTTCGACGGGCCGATAACTGGGATGTGTGCCAAAGCTTCATCGTTTTTGAAGAAATCGTATACTCCTTTTACCAATGGATCTTCCGGACCTACCACTACCATGTCGATGTGGTTTTCTACCACAAACTGTTTGATGGCATCAAAATCGTCGGCTTTGATAGCTACGTTTTCGCCTACTTCGCGTGTACCGGCATTTCCGGGTGCAATATATAATTTGTCAATCTTCGGACTCTGAGCTATTTTCCAAGCCAAGGCATGCTCACGTCCACCTGAACCTAAGAGTAAAAGTTTCATTTGTATATCTGTTTTAGAGTTATTTCAGAAAATCGTTAAAGTAGCGTGTAATGTGTTCGTGCAGATGAACACGGTCTCTTCCCATCATGTTGTGTCCGTCTTCCGGATAAACAAAGAAATCGGGATGAGTACCGGCTTCGATGCAGGCACGAAGGAATGTATAACTGTGCTGAGGCACACATACCGGGTCTGTACCTCCGATAATGATTTGCAGACGGCCTTTCAGATTGCCGGCCTTGTTTCGAAGATTGGCTTCTTTATATCCTTCCGGATTTGCCTGTGGAGTATCCATATAACGTTCTCCGTACATTACTTCGTAGAACTGCCAGTCAATCACCGGTCCGCCGGCTACTCCTACCTTGAACAGGTCGGGATAAGTCAGCATCAGATTGGTGGTCATGAAACCTCCGAAGCTCCAGCCGTGTACTCCTATTTTGTTTCCATCTACGTAAGGCAGTGACTGCAGGAACTTGGCACCTTCTACCTGGTCTTTCATTTCTTCAGTACCCAACTGACGGAAAGTACAGTTTTCGAACTTGATACCGCGATTATCGCTTCCTCTGCTATCTACTGTAAGCATTACATAGCCTTGCTGTGCCATATAAAGATCCCATCCGCGTGCATCATAGAAACGGGTGTTGTGAATCATTTGTGCATGTGGGCCACCATATACATAGATGATGGCAGGATATTTCTTGTTCGGGTCAAAGTCTACCGGCTTAATCAGACGATAGTACAAGTCAGTTTCCCCGTCTGCAGCCTTGATGGTTCCGATAGTGATTTCAGGCAGTTTATAGCCTTCAATCATCGGGTCGGTTGCAGTAAACAGTTCAACACCTTTCTTGCCGTTGGTAGGCAGGATGCTTACAATACGGGGTACAGAAGCAGATGTAAAGTTATCGATAACGTAAGTACCGCTGGCAGACAGCTGTGCACGGTGCATACCATCTTCCGCTCCAATGAGTGTACGTTTTCCGTTCTTCACGTTCAGGCTGAAAATATTAGTCTGCAAAGGAGAAATTTCCGTGCTTCCGATGATAATTTCTTTCTTGTCTGTATTGAAGCCCAATACATCCTGTACCAGCCAGTTGCCTTCGGTCAGAGGAGTAGTTTTTCTGTACTCATTGTAAGTACTCTCTCCATCTTTGCCCTGTTGGGTATCTCCATACATTTTAGTCTGAGTATCCATCAGATACAGATGGTTGAAACCATCACGCTGGCTCTGATAGATGAATTTAGACTGATCCCAAGGCAGGAATATCAAAGGGTGCTGAGGTTCTACGTACTTCGGATGTTTTTCTTCGTACAATACTTCCAGCTTCTTTCCACTGGCAGCATCGTAGCTTACCAGTTGTGCATGATTCTGGTCACGGTTCAATTCGATGACATAAACCGTCTTTTCATCGGGCGCCCAACTGATGTTGGTAAAATAACGGTCGGTAGGATCGCCTGCCTGCAGATAAACGGTCTTTTCACTACGCATGTCATATACTCCTACAGTGACTTTGTGACTTGTCATCCCTGCCATTGGATATTTGTCGGGCTCCAATGTGGCAATACGGGTAGAAGTGTTGACTTGCGGATAATCGGTTACCATGGTCTGATCCATGCGGTAGAAAGCCAGATAGTTTCCTTTCGGGCTCCAGAAAGTACCTTTCATGATGCCGAACTCGTTGCGGTGTACACTTTGTCCGTATACGATACTGGGTCCGGATGCGTAGCCGTTTTCGTTGGGGCAGACAGCCAATATCGGATTGATAGGCTTGTTGCCTTTCTGTGGAGCAGAAACATACAAATCGTTTCCTACAGTATAAGCTACGCTGCTATTTTCCTTGCAGAAGTCAAAGTTGGCTGCCCGTTCATTCAAGTTAAGGCAAAGAGTAATCTGCTTAGTTGCAAAGTCATAGCCAATCATGTGGTGATTATGACGGAAAACCACTTCTTTACGGCCGGCATAAGGAAGAGAAGCCGAAGTGAGTGTACGCAAAGGCTTGAACTCTTTTGTTTTTTCGTTTTGCAAAAGAGCCTCGTTGATTTCCTTTAATGTTACCAGCGTGCTTGTTTTTCCGTTTTTTGTATTGACAGACAGAATTTCCTCTACCTCTGTGCGTACACATACATCTCCCCACCATTGGAGACCAGACATGTTCTTTGGAGTCAGGTTGAAATAATTACTTCCTCCGGGAATAACATCTTCCAGTGTATATGCTTTCTTTTCTTGAGCGGTGATTGTGCTTGCTGCCATACACAGTAAGAATATGAATTGAAATAAACGTTTCATTCTTTTGTTTGAATAAATGAGTTATCGTTCCGATCTATTGTCATCGTTTTTTTTACGGCTATGCATATAGCGTGGTGCAGGAGCCTGTTTAGGTCTTCCGTCATCAGTCGAAGGACGTGAAGAGGCATTGCTTCTGCTTCCTTTGAAAGAAGGTTTCCGGCTGTCTTTATAAGTCACCTTTTCACTTCTTCTGCGAGGACGTGCTTCTCTTTCTTCGCGCTTGGGCTTGAACTCCTTGTCGCTGTTTTCGCTGCGGAAAGCTTTGTACTTACCGTCGAACAACTGATACTTACGGAATTGGCATTCCAGTGCTCCGTTGAAAAGAGGTATTTTTACAGAGGGCTTCAAGCCAATCTGGTCGAAACATTCGTCGCGGTAGCTCAAAATCCATGCGTCGTTGCCGCTGAATGCATGTTTCAGACGCTCGCCTATCATTCGGTACAATCCCAGCAAGTCTTCCGAAGAAATACGTTCTCCATAAGGCGGGTTGGTGATGATGATACTCTTTTCCTTTGGTTGTTCGAATTGCTGGAAAGGCTGTATTCTCAGTACTACATCCTTGCTTACTCCAGCAGCCTTTACGTTGTGAATTGCTATTTCGTTAGCCTTTGGATTGTTATCGTATCCATAGATTTTGTGAGTAAATTCACGTTCCTGTGAATCGTCGTTATAGATAGAGTCGAACAACTCCTGGTCGTAGTCTTTCCATTTTTCAAAGCCGAATTCCTTACGGAATACACCCGGAGCGATATTGCGCGCAATCAAGGCAGCTTCGACAGGAATAGTTCCCGAACCGCACATCGGGTCAATCAGGTCGCATTTCCCTCTCCATCCGGTCATCAGAATCATACCGGCAGCCAATACCTCATTCAGAGGTGCTTCTACCTGTTCCTGACGATAGCCGCGGCGGTGCAACGATTCGCCCGAACTGTCTAATGACAGAGTACAGCGGTCTTCTGCCACATGAATATTAATTGATAAATCAGGATTGCTGATGCGTACAGACGGACGGTTTCCTGTTTTTTCGCGGAAGTAGTCAACAATCGCATCTTTTACCTTGTATGCCACAAATTTGGAGTGGCGGAATTCGTTGGAAAAAACAACAGCATCTACAGCAAAGCTGCTCATGTTGTCCAGATACTCTTCCCACGCAATGCTTTTTACTGCATCATACACCTCGTCGGCGGTTTTTGCTGTAAAATGTTTGATAGGTTTCAGGATGCGAATGGCTGTACGAAGATGGAAATTTGCCTTGTACATCATAGCCTTGTCTCCTGTAAAAGAGACCATACGACGTCCGATTTCAATGTTACTTGCTCCTAACTCTGTGAGTTCTTGTGCCAGAACCTCTTCTAATCCTTGGAAGGTTTTAGCGATCAGCTCGAATTCTTGATTCATCTTGATTAAATTACGTAATTTCAATTTGATAATGCAAAAATACGAATTTCCCCTCAGTTAGTCAACTGTTTATTAGTGTTTTTCATTTTGATTTATTGCTATTCGGTAAAATCATAAGAGTGTGAATTTGAAGTACCCCTGTTTGAGGGACGGTTACTTTTCACCGGATTGGATAGAGGCTTTCTTTGCATTGGAATATAGATTGGAAGCAGAGAGAGGTAGTGGTATCATTATCTGTTGCGAAAAGTCACGGGGTGTAATCGGCGACGCTGATTGCCCATCCGGCGGTGTTGGTTGTATAGCCGACGACGTCGGATGTATAGCCAACGCCGTCAATTACAGAAATGTATAGTTCTCATTGAGAAGTTATACTTTAGATTTGTAGCCTATATTTATATTATATAGGTGAAAAGTAATAATTTGTGTTGTGAATCAAATAGATAGTTGTGTTTGAAATTGTGATATAAAATATGTTAAAATGCATTTTGGGCTAAACTTTTTAGGAAATATTTTGTTTGTTTTTATGAATTTATGAAGAACTGTAATCTTTTCTGATTTCTTGAATGCAAGAAAACGGTATGTTTATTGATAAATAGTGAAAAATGTTTATTTATTACCGTTGAAAAGATGTTTTCTCTTTTGTTTGTGTTAAATGTATAAAAAAAACTAACCTTAAAATCTTTTACGCCTATGGATTAATTAAAAAACTTATCCCTCTATCTCATCGTTTAGACTTTTAGTAAAAAGTCGTCTAACTAATATTTTAATACCTTATCTATGAGACTAAGCAAGATTTTACTATTATCATTTCTATTAATATTTTCGAGAGGAAATATTATCTGGGCTTCTTTAGAAAAACTATCAGACTTGAACCAAATTTCTGTGAATGAAGAAAAAGGAGTTGTATTGGTTAAAGGGGTTATAGTCGATTCACAAAACAACCCTTTAATAGGAGTAACTATCCTTGAAAAAGGAACATCTAACGGTACGATTACAGACTTTGACGGGAACTTTACCTTGCAGGTAAAAGAGAATGCTGTTCTGGAACTGTCTTATGTGGGTTATAAGACACAGTCTGTGGCTGCAAAGGAAAATTTAGGAAAAATTGTCATGAGAGAAGATACGGAGGTACTCGATGAAGTTGTAGTTACTGCATTGGGTATCAAACGTTCTGAGAAAGCATTGAGCTATAATGTACAGAAGGTTGACAATGCTTCTCTTACTACTGTAAAAGATGCAAACTTTATCAATAGTTTGAATGGTAAGGTTGCCGGTGTAAATATCCAGCGGAGCTCTTCGGGTGTAGGAGGTGCAACTCGTGTTGTAATGCGCGGTAACAAATCAATCAATGGCGACAATAATGTTTTATACGTAGTAGACGGTGTACCTATTGGAAATAAAAAAGCTTCGGATAATTCGACAGACGGTACCGGCTTTGGCGGCTCGACTTCTGGTGAAGGTATTTCCAGCTTTAATCCGGAAGACATTGAAAGCATTTCTGTGCTGACAGGTCCTTCTGCTGCGGCTTTGTATGGTGCCAGTGCAGCTAATGGTGTGATTATCATTAACACAAAAAAAGGTGCTGAAGGAAAAGCACGTGTCAATGTTTCTTTATCGGCAGAGTTTGCAAATCCTTTCGTAATGCCTAAATTCCAGAATGTATATGGAAATGTAGCAGGAGACTATATGTCTTGGGGCGCACGTCTGGAACAGCCTACCTCTTATGATCCTGCCGATTTCTTCAATACGGGAACAACTTTTACTGAGTCTTTCAATCTTTCTACAGGAACAGAAAAGAACCAGACGTACGTTTCTGGAGCAGCAGTCAATTCAAAAGGTTTGGTTCCTAATAATAAATACCACCGTTATAATTTTATGGTGCGTAACACATCGAAGCTCTTTAATGATAAATTGACTTTAGATTTTTCAGCAAGCTATGTACGCGAGTATTATAACAACATGGTATCGTATGGTACTTACTTCAATCCTATTGTAGGTACTTATCTTTATCCTCGCGGTAGCGATTTCAAGCAGGAAGAATATTTTGAACGTTATAACTCGGAATTAGGATATAATGAACAGTATTGGAGTCCGGGAGATATGGGTATGAGTATCCAGAATCCATATTGGATTGCATATCGTAATCTTCGTCCGGAGACCAGAGACCGTTATATGTTCTCGGTGTTGCTGAAGTACGATATTACAGACTACCTGAATGTAACAGGGCGTTTGCGTATGGATAACACCTATACAGAAAAGGAAGATAAACGTTATGCGTCGACTAATGGTACTTTTGCAAAACCTAAAGGACGCTACAATTATTCAAACGAAACCTATCGTCAGAAATACGCTGATATTATGGTGAATTTTGATAAACAATTTGCTGATATTTATCATGCTACTGTCAACGTAGGTTCTTCATTTGAAGAATATGATACGAAAGGCCGTGGTTGGGGTGGCCAGTTGATGACTGTTCCTAATCTGTTTACTTACGGTAATGTAGATCCAACTACAGGGGTACCCAGTCAGACTGGAGGTAATTTGAGAACACGAAATGCAGCTGTATTTGCTTCGGCTGAGTTGTCCTGGAAATCGGCTTTGTATTTGACTCTTACAGGACGTGCAGACCATCCATCGCAGTTGATTAACGCTGCTGAAGAATGGATATTTTATCCGTCGGTAGGTGTTTCGGCTTTGGTTACAGAGTTGCTGCCCGAATCTACACGCGATGCCATTCGTCCTGTTTTGGGATTTTTTAAAGTAAGAGCTTCTTATACAGAGGTTGGTTCTCCTATTTCGGAAACAGGGTTAACTCCCGGAACGTTGACACACGAAGTAGAAGGAGGAGTTGTAAAACCATTTAAATTCTATCCGGTATCAGACTTACATCCGGAACGTACCCGTTCTTGGGAACTTGGAATTGACTCACGCTGGTTCAACAATACGGTTTCTTTGGGAGTCACTTTATATCAGTCGAATACTTATGACCAGCTGTTGAGAGCTGAACTTTCAAAAGGTTCTGGTTACGATTATATGTATGTACAGGCCGGTAATGTAAGAAACAGAGGTATTGAAATGACATTGGGATACGACCAGACTTTCGGAAACTTTTCTTATAGTACTTCTGTGACTGCTACTGCAAATAGAAATAAGATTATTGAATTGCCTCATAATGTAAAGAACCCTGTTACAGGAGAAAATATCGACTTGAGTGATATTAAAATGGGACGTTTCCGCTTGCGCGAAGGTGGTGAAATCGGAGATGTTTATGCCGATCAGCAAATTAAGCGTGACCAGGATGGATATATAGTATATGTACCAGGAAGTCCGCTTACTACAGAAGCTACCGAGCCTTACAAGCTGGGAAGTGTAAACTCTAAATGGAATTTAGGATGGAGAAATTCATTCAGTTATAAAGGATTTAATTTAGGATTCTTGGTTAATGCTCGTTTGGGAGGTATTGTTATTTCCAAAACACAGGCTACACTGAATCTGTTTGGAGTTTCTCAAGAATCGGCAATGGCGCGTGATTTGGGTTATGTAATGGTGGGTAATGTTCCCGTAAATCCAAGAGACTTTTATCAGACAGTAGCCGATATGGATGCATATCATACATACTCTGCCACAAATGTCCGTTTGCAGGAAGTAAACTTAGGATATACATTCCCGAATAAATGGTTTAAGGGCACACCATTTAATAATGTAAGCTTATCTGTATATGGAACAAACCTGTGGATGATTTATAGTAAGGCACCTTATGATCCGGAACTGACAGCATCAACCGGAACATTTGGACAAGGATATGATTACTTTATGTTGCCCAGCCAACGTACTTATGGTATGAGTTTGAAGTTTGGATTCTAAAAATTAAATCTGATTAATTATGAAATTGAAGAAATATATATTGTCATTAGCTTCACTTGCATTGATAACTTCTTGTGATTATGAAGATATCAATACCAATATATATGGGGTGAGTGATGAAGAGTTGGGAGCATTGCTTTATGGAACCTCATTTATGGATATGCAGCAGAAAGTAATTCCTATCGGTTCTCCTACATTGACTACAGGCCCGGGTAATGATTTGCAAAATACCGATCTTATCTCTTCTGGTACGTATATTGGCTATTTTGGAAATAACAACAACTGGGCTGGTGCGGGTTATCTTGAAGCAAACTGGAATTTTCAGGATAACCGAATGAATTATGCTTATGAGAATTTTTATTCTAAGATGTATCAATCCTGGAATACAATTTATAGCAAGCTGAAAGGATCAGAAGAGCCTGCCGACCAAGAAATTCTTGCATTGGCAAACATTGTGAAGATTGCCGGATGGCTCCGTGCTACTGATGTGTTTGGTCCTATTGTATATACCAATGCCGGAAATGGAGACATTGCTCCTAAATTGGATTCTCAGCAAGTGGTATATAAAACAATGATGGCCGATTTGGCAGATGCTGTAGCTGTTCTTAATAAATCCACATCAAAGGTACTGGGAGATTATGATGTGATTTATAATGGTAATCCGGCCAATTGGGTACGGTTCGCAAACTCGTTGATGTTGCGTATGGCTGTGCGAGTACATTTTGTAGATAATGCATTGGCTCAAGAATACATTACCAAAGCATTGGATGTAAAGAATGGAGGGGTAATTGAAGATGCAAGTCAGGAAGCAAAAATCCAGAACTCTGATAAGATGCCTTTATTAAACTCTATGTTGGCTTCTGTAGATGAATATGGTGAAACGAGAATGGGAGCTACTATCTGGGCTTATTTGACTGGATATAATGATCCGCGTATAGCTGTTTACTTTAAAAAAGGAACTTTTTATGGAGAAGAAAATTATTACGGATTACCACAGGCAAGTTCCTTTGGAAAGCAATGGAATGATAATGCGGCTTCTCCATATTTCGCTTCTAAGCCAAATGTGAATTCAAATTCACCGCTTTATTGGATGCGTGCTTCCGAGGTGCAGTTCCTGAAGGCTGAAGCTTGTTTGTATAATCTGATGGCCGGTGATCCTAAAACTTATTATGAGGCTGGGGTGGAAATGTCGTTTACAGAAAATGGTTTGACGGGTGCAGGTGAGTATTTGTCAAAAGAAACGCTGCCATCTCCATTAGGGTTTGCCAGCTTGAGTCATCATCCGGCTTATACTTCTCCACTTATTACTGGAAATACATCTCCAAAGTGGGATCATTACAGTACTTCCAATCAGAAAGAGGAGCAGTTACAGAAGATTATTACCCAGAAATATCTGGCACTTTATCCGAATGCAGTGGAAGCATGGACCGAATATCGTCGTACAGGTTATCCGTTTATTGGAAAGCCCGAAGACACCAGTGCACCTGCTCGTATCGGAGCTTCTGGCGATTGTTTTGCACCTGAACGTTTCCGCTTTGGCGCAACCGAATACAGTACAAATCCAAATATGAAAGATGTACCGACTTTATTGGGCGGTGAGGATCAAGGTTCAACCAAGTTATGGTGGGTTCGTTCGGACAGACCGTTACAAAAGTAATAGAGTGTAATCTTTAACAGAAAAAATTATGAAGCTATTAAAATATATTGCAATCTGCTTGTCTGTCGTTGCTTTTACAGGCTGCTCAGACTGGACAGACGTGGAAAGAGAAGTGTATGCTAACCAAGAAGGATTGGAGAAATATATAGAATTGATAGATGCTCAGAGTGAGGCCGATTTGACTCCTACTATGCGTGAGTATTATCGTAAGATACGTGAATATCGTAATACTCCTCATGTAAAGGGCTTCGGATGGTTTGGTAACTGGACAGGAAGAGGTTCTAATGCACAGAACTATCTGAAGATGTTGCCAGACAGTGTAGACTTGGTATCTTTATGGGGTTGTAGAGGTAATCTGTCTGAACACCAGAAAGCTGATTTAAAGTTTTTCCAGGAAGTAAAGGGCGGTAAAGCTATGCTTTGTTGGATTGTACAGGATTTGGGAGACCAGATGACGCCTCCGGGTAAAGATGCTTATGAATATTGGGTGACCGAGAAAGGTGGAGGAAGTTTTGAAGAAGGTGTAAAAGCTTATGCCAATGCAATCTGTGATACTATTGAGAAATATAATCTGGATGGTTTTGATATCGACTATGAACCGGGTTATGGTCATAGTGGTACATTGGCAAGGCGTACAGAAATAGGTCCGAATACAAATCAGAACAAGAATATGTATGTATTCATCAAAACAATGAGCGACCGCTTACGTCCTGCCGGAAGACTTTTGGTTATGGACGGACAACCTGATTTGTTGAGTACAGAAACTTCCAAAATGATTGACCATTATATTTATCAGGCATATTGGGAAACATCTACTCAGTCTGTAATAAATAAGATCAATAAGCCTAATCTGGAGAATTGGGAAAGAAAGACAATCATTACGGTTGAATTTGAACAATGCTGGAGAACCGGAGGTATCCATCCGGAGAGCGGTGCTGCAAGCTGGTCTGGACAAAGAACCTATACTTCGATAAGAGGAGAATTTAATGGGTTGTATGGAGCACAGATTTTCGATTATGCAACGCTCGATTTACCAAGTGGTAAGCGTATTGGAGGTATCGGTACATATCATATGGAGTATGACTATGCCAATAATCCTCCTTATAGATGGTTAAGACAGGCGCTATATTTAGGAAATCAGGTTTATCCGGGTAATTATCAGTAAAAAGAATTGAATTATGAAGAAATTTTGGATGATAGGAATTGTCGGCATGCTTACGTTCTTTAGCTGCCAGGACGAACTATATAAAGATGCTACAAAAGAATTTGAGGTAGAGTTGGGTGTGTATATGCCTAACACAGGAGTAATACAGTCTTTTGTAAAAGAACATAATGATGTATTGATTAAGGATTTGCAAGTTAGCTTGACAAAGAAAACAACAGAAGAGGTACGTGTTTCTTTGGTTATAGAAGGACAAGAGGTATTAGACAAATATAATAAGCAGAACGGGACAGATTATATTGTGCTGCCGGAGAATATGTACGAAATGGAAAAGAATATTGTATTGGCTCCCAATGCTGTATCTCAGACTGTTCCAGTTGTATTGAAGAATCTTGAGTTTTCTCCTCAAGGAACATATGCACTTCCTGTAAAGATTCAGGGAGGAAGTACGAATTTAATTCCTGGTGAAACAAGTGCATTGCTTGTTTTTGAACCTATTGTATCGATACCGGTTATGAAGTTTGCCGGCTCTGGTGCAGAAGATGCAGGTATGTTCCCGGATGACTTTAAGGTGGATGTATGGACTTTTGAAATGATGGTCATGCATTCGGTTTATAATAGTAATAACGTAGCTCTTGGAGGTACAAAAGTGGTTTCGGGTTCTAGTACATTGGATGAAATCTATCCTCGTTTTGGTGATGTGACGATTAAATATAATCAGTTCCAATTGAAGACTGCAGGTTCTCAGATAGACGTGCCATTGGAGAAATTTTCAGCTCAACCCAATGAGTGGTATATGATTTCGATGGTATACGATGGAAAGAAAAATTATATCTATGTAAACGGAGAACTGGTGGCTGATCGTGAAATGCGTACTGGTCCTTATGGTCTTACCGGATTCTGGTTGGGCGGACGTAATGAATGGTTGCGTGAAATACGTTTCTGGAAAGTGGCGCGCTCGCAAAAACAGATTAAACAGTCTTTATGGAAATCTGTAAATCCGGATGACGAAGGTTTGCTCTTGTATTATCCGATGAATGGTAAAAAACGCGATTCGGAAACTGGAGAGATTACAGAAAACACTACTAAAATATGGGACTGGAGTAAGAGTCAGAAACACTTGAAAGTACCCAGTGGAGCTGTAATGGATAATAATGGAGGAGAAGGTTATCAGTTCCCGCCACAGGATGTGTTAGGTAAATAAACAGATTAAGTTATTCTAAATAAAAATCGCTATGGTTGCTTCTATAAAGAACAGCATAGCGATTTTTTTATGATGTAATACCATGAAGGTATACGGATATCTTTTGCTTTTGTGGAAATTATAATTCTCCTTTTCTTATTGCTTCCATAATATTAGCTGGTGCCCGCTCTGCCAACAACTCTTTTTTCATAAAGTCCATATAAGGTGCTACATGATCGAAGTACTGATAATAGCCCTTACAAAGGTAGTTAAGCCCCGGTTCTCCGGTAGCGGTTTTACAAAAACGATTCTTAGGGCATTCACCGTTGCAGGCAAACAGATACTGGCATTCTTTACATTGAGAAGGCAGACTGTCGAACTTATTGCGTCCGAACTGCTGCTGCTTGTCGCTGTACATCATTTCTACCAGTGTTTTTGAGTAGATATTTCCCAGTTTGTATTGAGGGAAGACAAAATGGTCGCAAGAGTATACATCGCCATTGAATTCCATGACTCCTGCATGTCCACAAGTTTTGGCTAACGAGCATACTCCGGGCTGTTCGCCTACCCAGTTGGCAAGAGTGGCATCAAATAACTGAATGAAATATTCCCCTACATCGTTTTTTACCCATTCGTCGAAAATGGTGCAAAGGAAATTTCCCCATTGTTCTGGAGTTACAGAGAAGTCGGCCAACTTTTCATTGTCCCCTTCTTCTACAGCGGCCAGATGGCGTCCGTCATCATGACGGAAAATTCGTTCTACGATGGGAGTAAACTGGATGTACCGGCAACCTATTTCCTTGAAAAAGTGGTAGAAGTCGAGTGGATAGTCGGCATTAAAATCGTTGACTACGGCCAGAGCATTCCATTCTACCCGATGTTTGTTCAGCAGATTAATGCCTTGCATTACTTTCATAAACGAAGGTTTTCCTTGCTTGTTTTTACGGTATTCGTCGTGAAATTCCTGAGGACCGTCTATCGAAACACCTACCAGCCAGTTGTTGTCGTGGAAGAAGCGGCACCACTCGTCGTTAAGCAAAGTACCATTTGTCTGAATACAGTTGTCTATCGTACGTCCGCGTGCATATTTGCGCTGCAGTTCCATAACTTTCTGATAGAAAGAAAGCGGGCGCATCAATGTTTCTCCTCCATGCCATGTAAACAGTACCTGAGGCATGGTTTGCGATTCAATATATTCTTTGATAAACTTCTCCAGCAGCTCGTCGCTCATGATATGTTTAGGGTTTTCCTGATAAAGTTTCGACTTTTCCAGGTAATAGCAATAGTCGCAAGCCAGATTGCAAATGGCTCCGACAGGTTTGGTCATGATATAAAGAGGTCGGGCAAAAGGTGCAAATGTGCTCATTGTTTTTTCAGTTCTTACGTTTGTGGGTATTTAGGTTCTTTATCTTACGTTTGCGAGTTTTTCCGTTGTACAATTCGTGCACCGGCAGGGACGTCTTCGGTGACCCAGATATTACCACCAATTGTAGCTCCTTTACCGATAGTAATACGTCCCAGTATGGTTGCATTGGAATATACAATTACATCGTCTTCCAATATCGGATGGCGGGGGATTCCTTTAATAGGATTTCCATTCTCATCGAGGGGAAAACTTTTGGCTCCCAGTGTTACACCCTGATACAGCTTGACGTGATTGCCGATGATACAAGTGGCTCCAATAACCACACCGGTACCATGGTCGATGGTAAAATGGTGTCCGATGCAGGCTCCCGGATGAATGTCTATCCCTGTTTCCGAGTGAGCCATTTCGGTGATGATACGTGGAATCAGTGGAATATTCAGCAAATAAAGTTCGTGAGCAATACGGTAATTGGTAATGGCACGAATGATGGGATAACAGCAAATGATTTCACCGAAGCTGTTGGCTGCCGGATCACCGTAATAAGCGGCCTCTACGTCAGTAGCCAGTATTTGTCTCAGTTCGGGCAACCGACTGATAAACTGAATGGCCAGTTTGGCAGCCGTTTCCCTACAAGGGGTATCAGAGGTAGCCATGCCACTGCTTTCTACACCAAAGCACAATCCTGCTTGAATCTGTTCGGTAAGCAGAGTAAAAAGCTCTTCGACGTCCACACCAATATGGAAGTGAATAGTATGGGTGTGCAGATTAGGGGTTCCGAAGTATCCTGGAAACAGAATGGCACGTGATAATTCGACGATGCGGTAAAGCGACTTTCCGGAAGGCAGAGGGTCTCCATCCTTGTGTTGATGAAACAATCCTCCAAAAGAATTGCTGTCGGATAGTTTATCAACTACTTGCGTCAGAACGTGTGTATAGTCGGGTGTGTTCATAATGCTTCTGTTTAGTAAAAAGCAAAAATAGAAAGAAATATTTTATTTTTGTCGAAAAATATAGATTATGGTAGTAAATAAAAAGAATCCTTTTGCATTTAAGGCTAAACAGCAAGGAAAGAAAAAACTGACAGGAAAACGAATAGGAAAATCGAAGCCTGCCAAGGCCAATAATCAGTTGAACCGGAGAGTGAAGTAAGTTACTTTGATTTTCAAAGAGTATTGGGCTGATGCTTGGAGGCTTTTGTTTTTTCCGTTCAGAAATTCATCCGATATTAAGAAAATAAAAATGTCATTCCAGATAATTTTTTGTCTGGAATGACATTATTGGTAGAATATACTTAAATCCTATTATTCGTCTGCCAGGATAAAGTCGAGTTGTTTTTTCTCCAGATTGGCACGTGCCACCTTAATCTTGACAGGGTCTCCTAAACTGAATTTACGATGATGACGACGTCCGATGAGGCAATAATTCTTTTCATCAAATTCGTAATAATCGTTGCCTAAGTCGCGCATAGCCACCATACCTTCGCATTTGTTTTCATTGATTTCTACATACAATCCCCATTCGGTTACTCCGGATATTACTCCATCGTACACGTTGCCGATGCGTTCGCTCATGAATTCTACCTGTTTGTACTTGATAGAAGCACGTTCAGCACTTGCTGCTGTTTGCTCCATGGCAGAACTGTGTTCGCACAAATTTTCGTACTTATCGGCCTGAGCTGTACGTCCTCCAGCCAGATAGCGGGTCAATAAGCGATGTACCATTAAGTCCGGATAACGGCGGATAGGCGAAGTAAAGTGTGTATAATAATCGAAAGCCAGTCCGTAGTGTCCGATGTTGTAAATGGAGTAGCGAGCTTTCTGCATGGCACGGAGTGAAACCGTTTCAATAAGGTTCTGCTCCTTCTTGCCATCAATGTCGCTTAGCAATCGGTTAATAGACTTCGATACTTCCACTTTGCTTCCCCCGGTACGTATCTTGTACCCAAAGCGGGCGATAAACTGGCTCAGGTTATCCAGTTTGTCGGGATCCGGCAAATCGTGGATACGATACGGGAATACCTTTGCTTTTTTGTTTTTGGGAACCTTGCCGATATGTTCGGCTACGGTACGGTTGGCCAATAACATAAATTCCTCGATGAGTTTGTTGGCTTCCTTGGAAACTTTGAAATATACGCTGAGTGGCTTTCCTGTTTCGTCTATTTCGAATTTCACCTCACAACGGTCGAAGTTGATGGCTCCGGCCGACAAACGCTTTTCACGTAGTATCTGTGCCAACTTGTTCAGTTGCAGTACCTTTTCTTTATAGTCTCCTTCTCCAGTTTCAATAATCTGCTGTGCTTCTTCGTAGGTAAAGCGACGGTCGGATTTGATGACGGTATGTCGTATGCGATAATCCTTTACCTCTGCTTTTTCGTTCATTTCGAAGATGACAGAGTAAGCCAGCTTTTCTTCGTTAGGGCGTAATGAACAGATGAAGTTACACAGACGTTCGGGCAGCATTGGAATGGTGCGGTCTACCAGATAGACAGAAGTCGCACGCTTCACCGCTTCCTTATCGATGATGCTTCCTTCTTTTACATAATGTGATACATCGGCAATGTGAACTCCCACCTCCCATAATCCTGGTTTTAACTGACGGATAGACAGAGCATCGTCGAAGTCCTTGGCATCTTTCGGGTCGATGGTAAAGGTCGTTACCTCTCTGAAATCTTCCCGTTCGGCATAGTCTTCCGGTGTAATTTCTGCTGGGATGCGCTCTGCAGCCTCTTCAACTGCTTGCGGATAAGTATAAGGCAATCCGTATTCAGCAAGTATGGCATGCATTTCTGTGGTATTGTCGCCGGCCTTACCTAAAATGTCAATAACCTGTCCGAACGGATTTTTTGCATAATCCGGCCATTCGGTGATTTTTACTACAGCCTTGTCACCATCTTTTCCTCCCTTCAACTTATCTTTAGGGATAAAGATGTCGTTGGCCAGAGTACTGGTTTCTGTCAGTAAGAATGCATAATTCTTGCTGACCTTCAGTGTACCTACAAAAGTGCTGTCGGCATGTTCCAGAATTTCGATAACCTGTCCTTCCAGTTCATGTCGTTTACGCTTGGCGCAGAGAGAAATTTTTACCTTGTCGTTGTTCATGGCATGCGCTGAGTTTCGTTCGGCAATGAAGATGGGTTCTCCTCCATCTTCGGGGATGAAACTGTTCTTGCCATTACTTTTTCTTTGGAAAGTACCAATCAGTATTTGTCCCTTATCGTTCAGTTTGTAATGTCCTTTTTCTGTTTCTATAAGGAAACTGTCTTCTAACATTTCTTGAACGGTATCAGTACAAAGCATTTTAAGCGGATGAGTTGTTAGGTTTAACCCTGTGAAAAGCTGTTTCAGAGTAAAACTGTCGGTTGGCTTCATGCGGAAATAATTAATCAGAAGCTCTGCCAATTCTTTCTTCTTCATGCGTTTTCCGCCTTTTTTTTCTTTTTTCTTTTTAGCCATAATGTTGATATTTTGATGTTGTCATGAATTACGCGGTCTGCTGTATCAGACAGGCGTAAAAATGAATCGTTATTACAAAGTAAACAAATTTAATGGAATAAAGCACGAATAACTTCCTTTATTTTCAGTGAGAAACCATTATCTTTGTAACTTCTATTACAAACAGGTAACGTGAATGAAAAAGAAAATATTAGTAACCGGAGCTAGTGGATTTATCGGAAGTTTTCTAGTGGAAGGCGGATTGGAACGGGAAATGCAGGTATGGGCTGGAGTACGCAAGAGCAGTAGCCGAAAGTACTTGCAGGATACACGTATTCAGTTTGCTGAACTCGATTTTACAGATTCCGATAAGTTGGAAGGACAATTGGCCCAACATAAGAGAGAGCATGGCGGATGGGACTATATCATTCACTGTGCCGGAGTAACGAAATGTCGTAGTAAAGCCGACTTTGAAATAGGTAATTACTGGGCAACCCGTTATTTTATCGAGATATTGAGTAAACTGGATATGTTGCCGGAGCAATTTGTTTACATCAGTTCACTGAGTGTTTTCGGGCCAATCCGTGAGAAAGATTACTCTTCTATACAGGAACAGGATGTGCCGCAGCCTAATACGGCATATGGTCAAAGCAAACTGCACTCGGAAGAATATTTGCATTCGCTGAAAGATTTCCCTTATGTGATATTTCGTCCTACCGGTGTATATGGACCACGTGAGCGAGATTACTTCCTGATGGCGAAATCTATTGCTCAACACATCGACTTTGCAGCAGGATTCAAACGGCAGGATATTACATTTGTGTATGTACAAGACCTTGTAAAGGCTGTGTACCTGGCTATTGAAAAGAAGGTTACCCGACGTGCTTATTTTGTAAGCGACGGACAAGTGTACAGTAGCCGTACTTTTTCCGATTTAATACGGAAAGAAATGGGAAATCCCTTTGTGCTACGATTTGTATGTCCATTGTTCTTGTTGAAAGCTTTGTCATTTCTTGCCGACCAGGGAGCCAAACTGTTTGGTAAGGTCAGTACATTAAATCCTGATAAATATAAGATAATGAAGCAACGGAACTGGCGTTGTGACATTACTCCACTGGAAAAAGAGTTGGGATATAAGGCGGAGTATCCGTTGGAGAGAGGCGTAAAGGAAATAATAGCTTGGTATAAAAAAGAAGGATGGCTGTAAAGATAAACTTGTTTGAGCGTGTAGATAGTGGAAAAGGACTGTTTGCTGTAGAGACAATCAGTTTGATTTATAATGCCTTGACCACTATTCTGATATTGATTCTTTATCCCCGTATGGATCATCCGGGGATGATGCTGCTGGAACGTGCAGGCATCGTTGTGTTGACTTTTGTACTAATATTCTTGTATCAGGCTGTTCCGTGCCGTCTGACAGCATTTATACGCATGCTGGTACAAATGTCTTTGCTGGCTTATTGGTATCCCGATACATTCGAGTTCAATCGTTTGTTTCCTAATCTGGATTATTTGTTTGCACATGCCGAACAGTTCTTGTTCGGTTGTCAGCCGGCAGTAGAGTTTAGTAAGCATTTGCCGTCTATCTGGTTCAGTGAACCATTTAATATGGGATACTTTTTCTATTATCCCATGATGTTTATAGTGGTAGTTTACTATTTTCTGAAACGCTTTGAATGGTTTGAGAAAATCTGCTTTGTGCTGGTTACCTCTTTTTTCATTTATTATCTTATTTATATTCTGCTTCCTGTGGCAGGACCACAATTCTATTTCCCTGCTATCGGTATGGACAAGGTGAATGCTTGTATATTTCCTCCTATCGGTGATTATTTCAATTTTAATGATTATCTGATACCGGGTCCGGGATTCGATCATGGCTTCTTCTTCAATCTGGTTGAGGCTTCTCAGGAAGTCGGTGAACGCCCTACGGCAGCTTTCCCCAGTTCTCATGTCGGAATTTCTACTATTGTGATGATTATGTCCTGGCGTGTAAACCGTAAATTGACTTACCTGTTGACTCCTTTTTATTTGTTGCTGTGTGGAGCTACGGTATACATACAGGCTCATTATCTGATTGATGCAATTGTCGGTTTTATTTCGGCTTTCTTTGTGTATCATTTGGCTACTCTGATGTACAAGCGCTGGTTTATTTCTCCAGTATTCAAATTGATGGGCTGAACAGTTTTTCTTTCATAAATAAAATTTTTGTATAGAATCTGTTACTTTTAGAGGATTTCTGCGTCTAATGGGTAGTAATACTAAAAAAGATATAGACTATGAAATTGTATGTAACTGTTCTGGCTGCATTGACCCCCCTGTTGATGAGCTTTTCCGGATGCTATGCCGGAGGGAAAACTGTAATAAATCCCAGTAAAAATTATGTAACTCAAAAAGTGAATATCGGAGAAGTAGCTGCTATTTCGTCTTCACGTTCGATAGATGTAGTTTATACTCAGTATAAAGGTGAACCTTATGCAGAAATTTATGCACCCGATAACGTAGTAAAGTATGTGAAGGTAGAACAGAATGGGAAAAAACTGAATGTAACTTATGATATTCCTCAGGGACATTCGTTGAGTTTCAGAGGAAAATGTACTTGCGAAGTAAGAGTATTTGCCCCTGAAGTGACCGGTTTTCATGCTTCTTCCTCATCAGATATCACTTTAGCTAACGGACTGAATACAAGCAAAGATGTTACTTTTGACGTATCAAGCAGTGCGGATATCCATGCAGAGAAAGTACAGTGTGCCAATCTTACGGCTACAGCAAGCAGCAGTGCCGAACTGGTTCTGAAAAATATATCCTGTCATAAAACTGTGATGAATGTAGAAAGTAGCGCTGATATGGAAATCGTAGGATTACAGTGTAAGGGTGATATGGCAATAGAAACCAGTTCATCGGGCGACTGTGAAATACGAGACATTGTTTGCCAGGGTGATGTAGCAGCATCTTCCAGTTCTGCCAGTGATATTAATCTGTCGGGTGTTTGTCGTAATGCTTCGTATGAAGCTTCTTCTGCCGGTAAAGTATATGCCGAAAAAATGAAGGCAGTTGATGTGAAAGCACAAGCCTCTTCTGCCGGTGATGTACGTTGCTATGTGACAGGTAAGTTGTCTGCCGGTTCTTCCAGTGCAGGTAGTGTAGGCTATACAGGCAACCCTACTTCTATCGAAGGCAAAATAAATGGCGTATCTCGCTTATAATGCAAAGTTTGCAGATAAAGAACAAGAGCCATGTCGCAGTTACGCGGCATGGCTCTTGTTCTTTATCATGAATCGGTTTATTTTACAATAGAAGTCAATGGATGTCTGTTTCCTTTGATATCTGTAAGGAAAGCTTTTGCTGAGCCAAAATTCAAGTACATATCCAAACGTACAGGAAGATGGTTCAAGTCATCTGTAATGTAGAAAGTAATAACTTCTTTTTCCTTGTTATTTACATATTCTACCAGTGAGAATACCAGACAGCGGTAGGTTACTCCATTTTCTGCCTTATAGTTCTCTTTTCCACGATATATAAGTGTCTGTTTCTCTATGTCTTTACCGGTAGCCATAGAAAAACGTATTTTCAACCCAGGCTTGTAGTTAGTCGGATCGTAAGATCGGGCTTGTAGCAAGATGCTCAACATATCGTATACACATACCGGAGATTCGTCGTAATGCTTTTCGGTATTGCCATAGAGTGTACGCTGCTGGTCTACGATGCATTTCCCGCTGGCATAGCTGAACTTTACTTCGTCTACCGTATATCGTTTTCCTTCTTCTGCTCCTTTACGGAAATAAAGCGGTTCCAGCTGCTGAGTGGTAATACAAGTCAAGGTATCACGCATTTTGAAAAAGAAGTCAATTTTCTTGTTGGTGTACGATTGCAAGTCTGTTCTCAAACACGGGCGTCCCATGTAGTTTGTATTGTTTACTGTCATCTTTGCCCATCCGGCATTAATCCAGACAAACTTCCAATTGAACTTCAGCTCATAGCTCAGTGTTTCTCCTGCCTTAATTGCATTATTTTCTGCTCCGCACTGTGCCTGAATTGTTGCTATACCTCCCATCAGGAAGCATAAGCATAAAACTAATTTCTTCATCATACTCTTCCTAAATTTTTGGCACGCTCCTTGTTACGGTCTTTAATTTTTTTAGTTTCGTCGGGTTTTTGTTTCTTTATGTCATCCAACTTCTGTTTGTCCAAAGGAACCGCTTTCAAGTCCCATGTCTCTTCAAACTCAAAGTTGGCCTTCATTTCCCATACTTTAGGGAAGTAGAATACTTCCTCTGCTTGTTTTTTCTCTTCATAATTACCCGTATCCCATTTTCCGTTGTTGTTCTTGTCGTAGAACAAACGGATATAATATTTAGTACCAGGCTGTAAGAAATAGAAATCACAAGTATTCTTGGCGTTTACAGGCTGTTGTCTTACTACTTCATCACTGCTGTTCAGTAATTGTACGATGGCAGGAGCTTCTGCCCCTACAATATTCAGGAACAGCGTTCCATAGTCTTCCAGCGTTTTTACTTTTACCTTATTCTGCACCTTATCTGTATAAAGTCCATATATACCCTTAAAGCACAGCGAGTCGATTGTAAGCTGATATTCCTGTCCGGGTTGCCAGGCTGCCAGAATCTGGTATTGGCGTGGAGCAATAGAGTCTTTCTGTAAAATGAATGGAGTATCCTGCCATACAGAATCCACCATTGCAGTCATATGAATGGCATTCGTATCTATACTTTCTACCGGTTCATCGAATTTCAGGATGATGTTTCTGTTCAAGTCAAGTGCTGCAGGTGCATCTACCTGCATCTTCAGAAATTGAGTTTCAACGCTCAGCGTATCTCCTTTTCTCATGCGTCGTTTACGCTCTTTTTCCTTCTTCTTATTTTCTTCTTCTTTCAGAGCCAGACGACGTTCCTTTGGAATCTTGTTCACCATCCGTAACGTATCTGTTTGCGGAACAAGCTGCCCCAGTGTATCTGTAGCCAGATAGTCCAGTTGCATGATGAGTGTATCCTGCTCGCATAGCACTGTATCTTTAATCCAATAAAGAATACTGTCGTTTTTTTGATTAGGCTCTACCAGTAAAGATTTCTCTGCATCAAAGTTCAGTCCTGTCAATGTGGGGAGTGTATCTGCCTTTGCACTGAAGTACAGCATAAACTGATTGGTTTTAGGGCGTTCACTCTTCATCAGGTACTGTAAATTGTTCTCTTCCTTGAAAGCGCGCAACATGATATTATCCGGCAGGAAACGAGTGTAGTTGACCTGAATGACCGTATCGATTTTGGTGGTATCTTTCTGATTCCATACGGTATCCTGTCTTACTGCTCCTTCCATAGACGGAACAATAAGAGAATCCAGGAAAGCGATCGCTTCTGTTTTTGAGTCGAACAGATAGTTCTGATTACCATCCATTAAGGCATAAATACGATACGTGCCCGGTGCAATACCACGTATGATAAACTGTCCTCTACTGTCGGTACGTGAAATACGGTCGAAAGGCAGAGTTGTAAATGCGCTGTCGTTCAGGTTTTTGTGCAGCCCAACCTGAATACCTTTAATCGGTTCTAAATCTGCAGCGTTCAGTACTATGCCAGATACCTGCATAGTATCAATGGTATCACCGGTAGAAAAGGCATACGAGAAGTTTCCCATCGGATTTCCTTCGTTGTTGTCAACGATTGCATCACCAAAGTCGATAGTATAAGTCGTATTGGGGCGCAATGAGTCGTAGAAGTTGACCAACACTCTTTTACCGCTGGTTTTTACTTCCGGTGCCTCGTTCTGAGGAGGAGAGATAATCACCTTTTCGGAAGCCTTTTCCAATTTGATAAACTCATCAAATTCAATCGCAATTTTCTTACGCGTATTGTTCTTTGTGTTAGGTTCAGGAGTAGCACGCACAAACTTAGGAGGATCTTCGTCGTAGGGGCCTCCATCGGGCGATCCTGTACTTGCACAGGCATAAAATCCGATGATAACCAATAGGATGGCTATATATTTGGGTATAGGTTTCATTCGTTCAGTTTTAACATTTCTTCTATATGGTCTCTATTGTTGCTCAAGCGAGGAACTTTATGCTGTCCGCCCAGTTTGCCTTTCTGTTTCAGCCAGTCGTGGAACAGATTCGGACGAGCTACGATAAGTTCCAGTTCCTGTAAGGTGATATCCTTATGTCGTTTTGCCTCATAATCGGAGTTGATTTCCTGCAATGCCTGATCCAGTACGTGTCTGAATTTTTCGAGTGAGTCCGGCATCTTGCTGAATTCAATCAGCCACTGATGGCGACATTTGGCATTTGCATCCATAAATACAGGTGCAGCCGAATACTCCAAGACCTGTGCTCCTGTTTCGGCACAGGCACGTGCCAGTCCTTTCTCGGCGTTGTCTACCATCAGTTCCTCTCCAAATGCATTGATAAAATGCTTGGTACGTCCGGTAATAATGAATTTATACGGGTCTTTCTGAGTAAACTTAACGGTATCTCCCAGAATGTATCTCCACAATCCGCAAGAGGTACTGATCACAATGGCGTAGTTCTTTCCAACTTCTACTCCCGCGAGCGGTACGATATGAGGAGCCGGATTGTCTATCTCTTCCAATGGGATAAACTCATAGAACACATCATAGTCAATCATCAGCAGCATGGCCGGGTCGGACAGGTCGCTTTGCAGCCCGAAAAAGCCTTCGCTGGCATTATACGTTTCCATATAGTGCATCTTGCTGCTTCGGATAAGTTGCTTATACTGTTCGCGGTAAGGTGTAAAGCACACTCCTCCATGGAAGAATACCTCCAGGTTGGGCCATACCTCATCCAATGTATGTGCTCCCGTCTTTTCGAGAATACGCTTAATTACTGCCAGCATCCACGAAGGCACACCAGATAAGTTGGTCACATTTTTGTGAATCGTAGTCTCGGCAATTCGTTCTACCTTTTCTTCAAATTCGCTTAAAAGAGCGATTTCCTTACTTGGCACACGGATAAAGTTGACCAGCGGATTGATATTTTGAATCAAAATGGCCGACAGGTCTCCTACCAGGCTGTCTTTTACGTTGTAGTTAGGACTGTGACTTCCTCCTAAAATCAATCCTTTTCCAGAAAAAAAACGGCTTTGGGGATTCTCTCTCAGATACAGAGCTACGGCATCCTGTCCTCCTTTGTAATGAATATTCTGCAGGCCGTCTTTACTTACCGGAATAAACTTACTTTTATCGTTGGTGGTACCGGAAGATTTTGCATACCATACTACCTTATCTCTCCAAAGTACATTTGCTTCTCCGTGACGCATCCGGTCTACATACCCTTTTATGTCTTCATAAGTCTGAATAGGTACTTTTTGGAAATCACTGTAAGAGCGTATGGCATTATATTGATAAGTGGTTCCCCACTCTGTATGAGCTGCATTTTGTATGAGTTTCTGGAATACGTGTTCTTGGATAGCCTCTGCCTGTGTATCGTACAGATCGATGGCTTTCTGTCTGGGTGTGAACAGCTTTCCGATTAACTTTGTTGAAACCATTTTTTTTCTGTTTTACAAATTCATAATCGCAAAGGTAGGTTATTTCTATTAATTAAAGATGGTGTCATTATTTTTTTTTGAGAATTTACAATTCTATATTTTTTTCTTGTAATTTTACGCTGATAAACATATACGACCATGCGAATAGGTATTTTGACATCTGGAGGCGATTGTCCGGGAATAAATGCGACAATCCGAGGCGTTTGTAAAACGGCGATGAATCATTACGGGATGGAAGTCTTCGGTATCCACAGCGGATTCAGAGGGCTGGTAGACGATGATGTGATTCCTTTGACAGAAGGTTCTTTAACTGGTTTGCTGAATATGGGAGGTACCATTTTAGGAACTTCCCGGGAGAAGCCTTTTAAACGGAAAACCAATACTCTGACAGAAGACAAGCCGGCCATGATGTTGAAAACAATCGAGAAGCACCAGTTGGATTGTATTGTTTGTATTGGGGGAAATGGTACCCAGAAAACCGCTGCAAAGTTGGCCGATACTGGTGTAAATGTGGTATCGATACCCAAGACCATCGACAATGACGTATGGGGAACGGATGTCTCTTTTGGCTTCGATTCTGCCGTATCGATTGCTACCGATGCCATAGACCGTCTGCATTCTACGGCCAGCGCACATCAGCGGGTGATGGTCATTGAAGTGATGGGGCATAAAGCAGGATGGATTGCCTTGTATTCCGGTATGGCCGGAGGAGGAGATATTATTTTGTTGCCTGAAATTCCTTTTGATATTCACAATATAGGCGATACGATTATCAATCGTCTGAAAAAAGGAAAGCCATATTCTATTGTAGTGGTGGCAGAAGGAATTCCTACTGTAAATGGGAAAAAAGCGGCCCAGTATATAGCTGAAGAAATAGAATATGAAACTGGTTTTGAAACACGTGAAACCGTTTTGGGGTACATACAGCGTGGAGGAAGTCCTACTGCATTCGACCGCAATCTGGCTACCCGGATGGGAGGACACGCCACAGAACTGATAGCCGGTGGGCAGTTCGGACGTATGGTGTCTTTGTGTGG
Organism: Phocaeicola sp. HCN-40430; assembly: GCF_037890285.1. Taxonomy (NCBI): domain Bacteria; kingdom Pseudomonadati; phylum Bacteroidota; class Bacteroidia; order Bacteroidales; family Bacteroidaceae; genus Phocaeicola; species Phocaeicola sp. HCN-40430. The sequence continues at coordinate 83,746 of NZ_JBBKBS010000006.1, read as the reverse complement.
TTCGGAGATTACTTCCGTGCCGTTGGGAGAGGTAGCCGGAAAATTGAAGCTGGTTACAGAAGACAATGATTTGGTGGTGCAAGGCCGTCGTATGGGGATTTGTTTCGGGTAAAGACAGTCTGCCTTCCGGCTTGTCCTGAAAAATACAATTGATAGGAAAAGCGCATATTTGGTGTTAAAATGTGCGCTTTTCTTCTTTTTTGCTAACTGGTACTTTGTAAATTTAGCTCTTTTTAACATGCAAAAAGGGCTAAAAACTCCTCAAAAAAAGCTCAAAACATGCTTTATAGCAGGAAAATAAGGGTTGTGAGACCAAGGAGTAAGGCTTGTATTGAAGCCTTGCGATACAGGTATCGGTGGCTTGTGCGACTTGTAACGGTAGCTTACGTGACTGATAGCGTACGCTGTTGTGACTAATAGTGTGAAAAGATGAAGAAATTTGTGCTTTTTTATCGGTAAACTATCCTTTTATCCTGTTAAAAATAAATTGTCTTTCCGATAGAACTTATGCCTTTTATTTAGCTTTATGAGCGTGCTTTCAGTTTGTGTATCTTCTTTTGCTTTTATTTTACAGGAAATGCTGTCTTTGTGATTTGATATACCCTTAAAAAACAGCCTTGAAATCCAGTCCTGTTTCCTTCGGCTCTGAAAAGCCCTGTTTTTAAGCTTCGGAAATATCAAAATGACAAAATGATAAATGGAATATCAATGGAAAATCTGATATTCCCGAAGCCGGATAAACCAGACGGAAGAATACTTTTGGAGCAGTCGTTATTCTCTCCGTAAAGGATAATCACCACGTAGCTGTTCAAACTTCTCCGGATGTGCAAGTAATGTCTCGAAATCGTGTTGCGGATTGTACATCTGCAGCTGATGAATGTCTTCATCGGTATCTTGCAGATTATATTCCGGTTGAGGTAAAGAAATACAGAACTCCTTTTGTATGCCGAAAAAGCGGCAGAAAGCATCCAATACCATGCGAGTGGCATTGGCTTTCCCGTCGGCCGAATATCCGGCGATATGCGGAGTACCGATAAATACACGGTGCAGCAAGTCTAAGCTGATATGAGGTTCATTCTCCCATACATCAATGACGGCTCCGGCAATTTGTTTGCTTTCAAGTGCCCGAAGAATGGAAGTAGTCTCGACCACTTCTCCTCGTGAGGTGTTGATGAGGTAGGGACGTTTCTGTAAGCTTTGGAAAAAATTATCATCGGCCAGGTGAAAGGTAGGATATTTTCCCTCTCTTATCAGCGGAGTATGCAGGGTGATAATGTCGCATTCTCGGGCTATTGTCTGCAGGTCCACAAAACCTTTTTCTCCCTGTGCTGCACGCGGGGGGTCATTGAGCAGTACTCTCATACCCAACCGTTCGGCCAGTTGCTGGATTCTGCTGCCTACATGTCCTACTCCCACAATTCCTATACAAGAGTGCGGCAAATCCACATTCCGTTCCTTCTGAAGCAATAGTAACACAGAGTGAATGTACTGTTCTACCGCACCGGCATTGCATCCCGGACAATTGCTCCAGGTAATTCCTGCCTCGCGGCAATATTCAGTATCAATGTGGTCGAATCCGATGGTGGCAGTACCGATAAATCGTACCTTACTGCCCTCCAGCAGTTCACGGTTGCAGCGGGTACGGGTGCGTGTAATCAGCGCATCTGCATCTCGTACAATGTCGGGAGTAAATGCTTGTCCCGGCAAGTAAATGACCTCGTCGGCCATCTGTTCAATCACCCCCTTTATGTAAGGGATTTTATTGTCGATGATTACTTTCATGAGTTGTATTTGTTTAGTGTTGCAAAGGTAGCCTTTTTCACATTATAAACGGATAAAATGAAATCTTTCTTCAAATTTGACATTCATTGAATTTTTATTAATTTTGCATAGAATAAGTGCTAAGTTATTGTGTTTAAGTAGCACTTCTTTAACACGTATCTGTTTAATTATTTCGATATGAAATGTCTGCATATTATAACCCCCGTAAAAGATTCGATTGACTTTACGCTCGAAACTATCCGTGCAATTGTCAACTCAGATATCCGAGTGCCTTTCACTTATACAGTGTACAATGATTTCAGTACCGAAGAAAATACCAGACGCCTGGAAGAAGCATCGAAAGAATTGAATTTCCGTCTGGTCAACTTGTCGGATATTACTACACATCCTTCTCCCAATTATTTGTTGGTTTTGCAGCGTTCTCAGCAGGAGGCTATTGCGGCCGATGCCGGATTGCTTATCGTAGAATCGGATGTAGTAGTCAAACCGAATACGCTTCAGGATTTGTACGATGGAGCTGCCGAACGTGAAGGTTGTGCCATTGCAGCTGCTGTTACTGTGGATGAGAATGGGGTCATTAATTATCCTTATCTTCATGCAAAAGGCAATGAAGGAAAGGTATATGCAGAAAAGAAACATTGCAGCTTCTGCTGCTCACTGCTGACTCCGGAGTTTTTGCGTGCTTTCGATTTCCGTCAGCTGGATCCTTCCAAGAACTGGTACGATGTAACCATTTCGCATGAAGCATTGAAACAGGGATTCCGGAATTATTTGTTTACTACTCTTCCCGTATGGCACCGTCCGCATGGAAGTCGTCCGTGGAAGCAGTTGAAATATAAGAATCCGCTGAAATATTATTGGCTGAAATACACAAAAGGATTGGATAAAATTTAATTAGACGGGCGTATGGATAAAACCCCTTTGGTATCTGTTGTGGTACCTGTATACAACATGGAGCTTTTTCTTCCTGAAACACTCGACTCCATATTGGCTTCCGATTATCCCAATTTTGAGGTGGTGGTAGTAGACGACGGGTCGAAAGATGCATCCTATCGGGTGGCTTGTGAATATGCTGCCAAAGATGCACGTGTGAAGGCTTATACCCAGCCCAATGGAGGCGCCTGTGCAGCCCGTAATCATGCTGTTCGTCTGTCACACGGAGAATTTATTCTTCCGGTCGATGCTGATAATCTGATTGAACCGAATCTGATATCGGAAGCGGTAGCTGCTATTCTGGCCGACTCTTCGGTAAAGGTAGTCGCTCCTCGTGCTGATTTTTTTGGAGAACGTACCGGAGAATGGAAACTGCCTTGTTTTTCCCTGCATTTGCTGGCCCGGAAAAATATCATGGATACTTGTGCATTGTATCGCAGGACAGACTGGGAACGTACGGGAGGATATTGTGAAGACATTATAGCTCGTGAAGACTGGGAGTTTTGGATTGGCGTCTTGAAAAACGGCGGTAAAGTGGTAAAGCTTCCTGATATAGGTCTGCATTATCGTATCCGGAATGTGTCGAAGCGGGTTACAGACCGTAAGTTGAAGCGCCATGTAATAGCTACGCTCAACCGGCGTCATCCGGAGTTCTTCGAGCGCGAACTGGGAGGTCCGTTGCGGTATTACCGTTCGTGGTCGGTATTGCTTAATCGCATCTATCGTCTGTTTCATCCCCGTAAAGTGGTGGTGAGCAAGGAATATTCCGGACTGACAGATTATGTAAAGGCTTTGCCGGTATTGTTCCGTCAGGATAAAGGGACTGTGATTTATAAGGGAAGAAATGAACTGCGCGAAATGAACTGGGACGGTACATCGGTAGTTATTAAATCATTTCGTGTGCCCAATCTGATTAACCGGATTGCATACGGACTATTCCGGTCTTCCAAAGCTCAGCGTTCGTTCGAGTATGCCGATATGCTGCGGAAAGAAGGTATTGGAAGTCCGGCCCCTGTAGCCTATTATACAGAGCGGAATGGTTTGCTTTTTACACGAAGCTATTACGTTAGCCTGAAGTCTGAATGTCCGTACTCGTATGTGCATCTGATGCGTGGTGACTATCCGGGACAAGAAGAAATTCTGCGTGCCATTGCCCGTACTACAGCAGCTTTGCACGAAAGAGGATATTTGCATAAAGACTATTCACGTGGGAATATTCTGTTCCGTAAAACGGAAAAAGGAGTAGAGGTGGAAATTATCGACTTGAACCGTATCCGTTTCCGTGAGGTGGGAATGGAGGAAGGTTGTCGTAACTTCGAACGATTGCCCGGTACTCCCGAAATGTTTGAAATTCTTGCCGACGAATATGCCAAAGCAAGGGGATTTGATGCCCAAGAGTGTTTGAAACTGATTTTGAAGTATAATAATGCCCAGATATGAGACTGATAAAGATGACAGGTGGCTTAGGCAACCAGATGTTTATATATGCTTTTTATTTGAAAATGAAGCAGCGCTTTGCCAATACACGGATTGACTTGTCGGATATGATGCACTATCACGTGCATCATGGATACGAGATGAACCGGGTGTTTGCTTTGCCTCAGGTAGAGTTTTGTATGAACCGTACTTGGAAAAAAGTACTGGAATTTCTGTTTTTCAAGACGATATTGGAGAGGAAGCAAAAAAGCCTGGATGCATTTTGGAAGCCTTATGCCTGGCCGTTTATCTATTTTAAAGGATTCTATCAGTCCGAACGATTTTTCTCTGATATAGAGCAAGAGGTACGTAAGGCTTTTGCATTCGATATGTCGAAAGCGAGTGAGCGTTCTGTACAGATGGCTGCGCGTATGGACGGTGATGTAAATTCTGTATCGCTTCATGTGCGCCGTGGAGATTATCTGGAGCCGAAGCACTGGGAGAATACGGGGAGTGTTTGCCAGCTTCCGTATTACCGGAATGCAATTGCCGAAATAAAGAGCCGGTTGAAGAATCCGGTGTTTTATGTGTTTTCCGATGATTTGGAATGGGTAAAGGAAAACCTGCCTTTGGATAATGCTGTGTATATTGACTGGAATAAGGGAAATGACAGTTGGCAGGATATGATGCTTATGAGCCATTGCCGTCATCATATCATCTGCAACAGTACATTCAGCTGGTGGGGAGCATGGCTCGATGCTCATAAAGACAAAACGGTCATTGTGCCCGAGCGCTGGTTCCGTCATGTAGAGACTCCTTATATTTATCCCGAAGGATGGATTAAAGTATCAATTAACTGATAAGCTTATGGACGTGTTGTTGCTTTTGAAGAAGATTGTCTATGCGATAGTAGAGTTGCCTTTCTTTTTTGGAAAGGTGAGTCGCCCGCTGGTCTGCATGACTTTGCTGGTAAAGAACGAAGAGGATATACTGGAACAGAACCTTATCTTCCATAAAGAGAAGGGAGTGGATTTCTTTATTGTGACTGACAATAACTCTACAGACCGTACTCCGGAAATCTTGCGTAAGTATAAAGAGAAAGGCTGGATAAAGGAGATTATCGAAGAAAAAGCTACCGATTACCGTCAGAAAATATGGGTAGACCGGATGGTGTGGCGTGCCAAGACTGTTTATAAAGCCAACTGGGTGATTAATGCCGACGCAGATGAATTCTGGTATCCGGCTTCCGGTTCGCTGAAAGAGGCGCTACAGAAAACATCGGCCAATGTGATAAAATGCAGTATGAAGTGTGTCTATCCGGAAGAGAATAAAAGGTTGGAAGAGTGGAAATATACCGTAGATCCCGTAGAAGATATTGCTGCCTACGATTTGTCTCGCTATTCTCTGTTTGCCCGTCAGATTCCGAAAGTGATGCATCGTACAAAAGGGTATATCCAGATTTCAATGGGTAACCATAAAGTGACGATGTTTCCTAAGCGTACGGGAACAAGTGATGTACATATTTACCATTATAATATTCGCGGACGCAGCCAATTCCTTGAAAAGATGATTAACGGGGGAAAACAGTTGGAACAGAACCCCAGTAAGCACGGTGGACGACACTGGCGTTACTTTTATGCGCTGTATAAGGAAGGCAAGCTGAATGAAGAGTATGACAGAGTGATAGGTACAAATGTGTTCGACCGGCTGCAGGCAGACGGCTATATACACGAAGACTCTACGATGGCAGATTATTTCAAAAAGTTAAATCAATAGGGTAAGGCTATGAAACATATTGCATTTACTATCGACCATAAGTTTGTACGTTTTTGTGCTGTAACAATGGTTTCTATTCTGAAAAATGATACTCCTACGGAGGTAACTATACATGTTATAGCAAATGATTTATTGGAGGAAGACCGTAACATTCTGGTTGAATTGGCAACTTCTTATGGTGCAAAAATTGCATTTTATGAAGTTTCTTTGGAAAAATTGGAGGGTTATACCATCCGCTGGGAAGGCCAACGCTTGCCTATGGTCGTATTCTATCGCTGCTTGTTAGCTTCATTACTTCCTGAAGATGTAGATAAAGTATTGTATTTGGATAGTGATGTATTGGTATTACAGCCTTTGGATGAATTTTGGAATACAGATTTGGAAGGTAAGGCATTGGCCGGAGTTCCGGATGATTTTCAAGTAAATCCGGTTCATTGCAATCGTTTAGGTTATGATTTATCGTACAATTATTTTAATGGAGGAGTTTTGCTCTTAAATTTGAAGTATTGGCGTATGCATAATATTGAGCAGCAATGTAAGGTCTACTACCGTGAAAATCCCGATCGTGTATTATATAATGATCAGGATTTACTAAACGGACTTCTTCATGAGCATAAAGTACTGGTTGGTATGAAATGGAATGTACAAGAAGGAGCTTATCGTGTACCGAAAGGAAAGAGTGCTGACTGGCAACCCCCTTATAAGGAAACCATTCTTCACCCCGCTATCTTACATTATTCCTCACGTAAGCCTTGGCAGTACCATTGTATGCATCCATTGAGACATTTATATTTTGAATATCAAGATTTAACTCCGTGGAAAGGCGAGCATGTATTGAACGATTTTGGTCCTCGCTTTCATCGGTTTATGCATCTGCTTCCCTATACTTTGGGCTTTAAGCGAAGTAAATATTTAAGTTTGTAAATTTGGTCTTTACATTAAGATTTTATGGATAAAGCAAATCCGACCGTCAGCGTAATTGTTCCTAATTATAACTATGCACGTTATTTGGAGGCACGTCTTCAGTCTATTCTCAACCAATCTTTTCAGGATTTTGAGTTGATACTTTTGGATGATGCCTCTACAGACAACAGTGCAGAGGTTTTGGATAAATACAGGAATGATTTTCATGTATCACATATAGTAGTGAATGAAAAGAATACTGGAAGTCCTTTCCGTCAATGGATGAAAGGAATATTGTTGGCAAAAGGAGAGTGGGTATGGATTGCAGAAGCAGATGATTTGTGTGAGCCTGATTTTTTGGAAACATGTGTAAAGCAAGTTAACCAATATTCTAATGTAGCAGTATGTATGGTTGCTTCCCGTTTTATTGATGAAGATGGGGATATGTTGCAGGGACATGCAGATTATTGGGCTAGTAAGAAACCAAATGTATCGGCTTGTTTTTTTCCAGGAAAAGCCTATGCAGCGCATAATATGTATTGGAATAACTGTATTATCAATGCCAGTGGTGTATTATTCCGTCGTTCTTATGCAGTGAAATTATATGATTCTGTATTTCTGAATATGCGCTATAGTGGAGATTGGGTATTTTGGTTCCAGATGTTGCTACAAGGAAATATGGTTGAGGTATATAGAGAATTGAATTATTTTCGTCAACATACATCAAAGGTAAGTGTGGAAGGTATTAATTCGGGAAAGCGGATAAAAGAGGATATTGATACCTATGTATTGATGGAGAACACTTTCCCTGATATTGGTATCTATAAGCGCAGATTGGCTCATGGACAGCTTTATCGGAAAATAAAGAAAGTGAAGAATGTAGAGAAGCAGGCCGAACTTAGCCAGTATCTTTATGAGAAATTAGGAGGAAAAGCCTCAGATTTGAGACTTTTCCATATAAATAAATATTTAAGATGGGTATGCCCGTGGATAATAACTCTGAAGAGAGATAGACTTAAAAAATGAGTTTATAAACAATATTAAATAGAATGGATTATGAAACTTGCTTCATTTGATATATTTGATACTACATTGATTCGTAAATGTGGAGTACCGGAGAATATCTTCTATCTTTTATCTAAGCATTTATATCCGGAAAATCCTGTTTTGCAAAACTCTTTTTTCTTGTGGAGAAGAGAGGCTGAAAAGAAAGCTATGTTTCGTTTCTGTCATTCAAATTTGAATTTGGCTCAGATTTATCAGGAGTTTGATTCACTGTCTTTTCCTGAGTGGAATATTGACAATTTGATGGAAGAGGAAATAAAAACAGAATTGATTAACTTAATACCTGTGTATGAGATAAAACAATTAATAGCAAAAAAGCGGAGTGAGGGTTATGTTATTTGTTTTATCTCTGATATGTATCTTCCAAGTAAATATTTAAAAGATAAACTTATAGCTGAGGGATGTGCTCTTCCTACTGATCGGGTTTTTGTTTCATGTGAAATGAATGGAACAAAGAGCAATGGAAATTTATACGATATTGTACGTAATCATTATGAAGATATTACCGTTTGGGAGCATTATGGTGATAATTTACAGAGTGACTATAGAAAAGCTTTGAAAAAAAGGATAAAAGCCACTTTAATAAAAACAGAGTATACAGATTTGGAGAAATCTGTATTGGCCTCTTCAGTGCTGTTGCCTTTTTATATGGATTTGTCTGTCCTAATTGGATTACAGCGAGCGACTCGTCTTTCTTTAGCCGGTAAGAGTGATGATATTGAGAATGCAGCAGACTTAATAGTTTCATTGTATTTGCCCTATGTGATGTTTATTTTGCAAAAAGCAAAAGAATCAGGTATAAAGAAACTTTATTTTTTGTCTCGAGATAGCTATATTTTACAACAAGCGGCAGAAGCGTTACATAAAGATTATTTAGATGTAGAGTTACATTATTTGTTTGTATCGCGCTATTCTCTCTTTTTGCCCAGTATTTATACTTTGAACCGTGAAGAGCTGTATGAAAACAAAGGTATCTCTCCTTTTTATCGTTATAATGTGAAAGTTGCTGATATTCTAAAAAATCTTCGTATTAATAAGGAGGATTTTGGAGAGGCCTTTACTCGGCAAATAACATTTTCTCAGATATCAACACCAGAAGAAGAAGATTTATTTTTTCAAGTTTTACAATCTCCGGAAATAAAGGATAAAATTTTAAGAAAAGCTTGTGAGGAAAGAAAGATTCTGCTGGATTATTTTGAGCAAGAAGGAATGTTGGATAACGAGAAGCAGGCCTTAGTTGATGTGGGTTGGATCGGTACTTCAAGGCTGATGATCAACCGCATATTGGAGAAGGAAAGATTACAACAAAGTTTTACTTTCTATTTGGGATGTGCTTCCGACTGTCTTCCTGCTCGATATGGTCGTTATTATAGTTTTTATGGAGATAATCTGTATAAGCCTTCTATTGTTGCTTTATTAGAACAGTATTATTCAGCTTCTCCTTATGCTTCTACTAAAGGATATCATTATGATATCAATGGAAAGGTGGCAGTAGATTTTAAAGAGAGAAAGTTTATGCCATCTCAAGAGGTTGTAGAGAGTAATGTAAAAACCTTTCGTCACTTTTTGTGGCTGGCAGACTCTTATTGTTTGTCAGATTATTCGAAAGCAATGTCTGTATGGGGAAGCATGTTTTTACAGACGTTTTTAGATATGCGTTGTAAACTCAAGCTGTCAACTTTTAATAAACTAGGGATTTATGAAGATGGATTAAGGTGTTATCGTGTATTGCAGAAAGTCAATATCTTTCAATTCTTTTCTTATTTTTATAAAGGGAAAATAAAACATATTTATTTCCCCCGGCATAGTATTTATTATACTTATAAAATTACAGTATGTAAGCCTGAAAATAGTTTCCGGGAAAAGAAAAGACATTTTGTGAAAAACTATCTGAGACCATATAAGGCAAAAATATTTCGTATATTAAAATGGAGGAAGAAATGATATTCATTTCTTCCTTAAACGGTCTTTATCTTCAGTTATAACCCAAGGTATAAAGCTTAGATGTAGGTTAAACTTTAAAAAATAGTAGTCAAGTGTAGGGTTTGAATTAAAAGATTGCTTATATAAATCTTTTAATTTCTTTTTTATAGTATGATTTTTCATTTTACGCACTATTCTGTAGATAGATGCGTGATGCAATTTTTTCTTATAATTACTGAAATTAGGGAAATATGCTTCCATATATAGGCTGACAGAGAATGATTCTTCCCATATTAGACCACTTTCCATTCCTTTTTTTGTTTGTGATTGGTGAAACCTATATATATTAAGGTTTTGATAAATTTCTGTGACATTACCTTGCAAAACCATACGAAACCAAAATAGCCAGTCGCCACAGTTTTTCATTTTTAAGAAGTCTTCATGCTGTAAATGTAATGCTTTTTCTTTGGAAAAAATAGCTGCACTGGCATTTATTACGGTATTTCTCCAGTATAAATTATGACTTGCGAAATCTTCTCCTGAGAATGTGGCATAACCATCTTTTTCTCTACCATTCCATAAATTGAAATCACCTTCTATATACTCACTTTTGTCATTCATACATTTAGTCCCAGTATATACAAAAGACAAATTTTCTTCATTTACGTGTTGCATGCAAGTTTCAAGGAAATTGAGTTCGGCTGAATCATCTGCTTCTGCAATCCATATCCATTTCCCTTTAGCTAAAGAAATTCCTTTCATCCATTGCTTAAAAGGACTTCCGCTATTTTTTTCATTTATAATTATCTGTGAAACTTTGGGGTGAGTCTTGTATTTATTCAAAACTTCTGCGCTGTTATCTGTAGAAGCGTCATCTAAAAGTATCAATTCGAAATCTTGAAAGGTTTGATTTATAATTGATTGTAGACGCTCATCTAAATAATGTGCATAATTATAGTTTGGGACTATAATACTAAGTGTACAATTGAAATTTGACATTGTAAAGTCTGTATTAGTTAGTTTTTATGGAAATATTTTGATATTAATTTCTTAAAGAATATTTTTCTTATTCTTTTATATGAACTGTCTGATAAAATCTGGTTTGGAATAGATTGATGATAGTTGATATAAAATTGTTCGTCTTTAAATATAGAATGTTTATAATAATACCACCAATATTCACTTCTTGGGCAAAAGCTATTCCAAGGTTTATTTCCGGTATAATGTATGATGCCATTGTCTGCATTGTCAATCTCTTCAGCTTTTAACTTTTGAAATTCTTTATTATGTAGAGCGAGAGTATATAACACAGATGTATAATTGTATTGAAGCGGTAAGAAAGAAATCTTATCTTTACATACGATATTTATAATATCCTGATCCTGATATGTATATTTTTTATTTTTATGTTGCAAGCATAGAGAGGTAAAGTTGTATTTTTGTAATGCCTCAATGTTCATGATAAGTATCCCTGCATTGATGTAAGATTCAGGATTACAGCCTATTTCTCTCCAGTAGGAAAAATCTATTCCCTGATGATATGTTGGCGATTCGCAAACTCCAAATAAACAGATCTCTGTTTTTGCTTGGCATGAAAGAAAAACTTGAGATAAATCACATTCTATTATTGTATCTACATCCAAATAAAATACAGTTTGATAATTGGTTTGATTTAAGCTATTAATTTGGGGCATTAATTCGGGTATTAATAATCTGTAATAAGTGCTGATGGTAATGTTTCTTATTTCATATGCCCCTTGAAATGCATTTCCAATACTAAAGAAAGAAATTCTGCATTGATTAGGATATTTGTCTTGTAATATTAATAATTTATTTCTGTATTCAGTTGTGAGATCTTGTTCGTTGTAAAGAATAATAAAATCATAAAACGTTTCTGAATGTTTATTCAGAAGAAGTGAAGTAATACAAACTCCAGCTGGAATAACCATATTTTTATCAAAGCAGAAAATAATAGGGATATTAATCATGTTTGTATTTGTTTGGAGAGATATATAAATTAAGATGTCTTCTTTTCTATAGTGTAAAACATTGCAAATGTAATTCTTTTATTTTATAAATACAAAAAATATGCTAAGACTGCGTGAGATGAGTTGTAAACTATAGAGAAATAATAATATTTAAGAAAGAATATAAATCCTCTTTTGTTTTGCTACAATAATATTTGACCTTATAAGTGTGAAATATAAAAATCATTATTGTATGAATCTTTAATTAAACATATGATTGTTATAATATTTTATGCAATAGAGGGAGTTGCAAAAGACTTTTTATGGAAAATGTATCTATTTTATTAATCCAATAAAAATTAAGAGTTGAGTGTTGTTAATCTGTTTTTGCGATTGGCTTTATATAATTTATCCTTCATGTAGAATCTAGTTGTAAGTTGTACATGAAGGATAAAAGTAAAACTTTCAATAAGAGTAGGCTTGTTATAATGCCTGCATGTCGTGCAGACGTTTGTAATAGCCGTTCTTTTTAACCAATTCATCATGTTTTCCGCTTTCTACAATACGGCCTTCGTATAATACGTAAATGCGGTCGGCGTTCTTGATGGTAGAAAGACGGTGTGCAATGGCAATAGTGGTACGTGTTTTCATCAGACGCTCCAATGCTTCTTGTACCAGACGTTCGCTTTCTGTATCAAGGGCAGAAGTGGCTTCATCCAATATCAGGATGGCCGGGTTTTTCAAGATGGCACGGGCAATAGAGATACGCTGGCGTTGACCTCCCGACAGGCGGCATCCGCGGTCTCCAATGTTGGTATCGTATCCCTTTTCTGTTTCCATAATAAAGTCGTGTGCATTGGCTATTTTGGCTGCTTCTATTACCTGCTCCATGGTAGCATTCTCTACTCCGAAGGCAATATTATTGAAGAAGCTATCGTTGAACAGGATGGCTTCTTGATTTACGTTTCCTATCAGTCCGCGTAAATCCATAACTTGCACATCCTTGATATTGATGCCATCAATCAGGATTTCGCCCTGTTGTACATCGTGAAAGCGAGGAACTAAGTCAACCAATGTAGATTTTCCTGAACCACTTTGTCCAACTAAGGCAATGGTTTCCCCTTTACGGACATGTAAGCTGACATCGTGTAATACTTCATGGGTACCGTAACTGAAGGAGATATGATGAAATTCCAAGCCTTCTTTCATTTCATGAATATGAGCAGCATCCGGGCGTTCTACGATGTTGTTGGGGGCTTTCAGAATCTTGTCCACGCGTTCCATGGAGGCCAGGCCTCTTGGTATATTGTAGCTTGCTTTTGATAAATCTTTCAGAGGGTTAATAACACTGTAAAGAATTACCATGTAGAAAATGAAGGTGGAGGCATTGATGGTAGAGCTTTCATTTAAGATAAGAGAACCTCCAAACCAAAGTACAAGAACTATCAGTACGGTTCCTAAAAATTCACTGACTGGATGTGCAAGACTCTGACGCATAGCAACTCTATTGACGGCATCACGATATTCATTGCTGCATTTTACGAAACGCTGTATCATTTTTTCTTCCGCAATAAAGGCCTTGATGATACGCATTCCTCCTAATGTTTCCTCTAATTGCGACATGGTTTCACTCCATTTGTTTTGTGCTTCTAAGGATTGGCGCTTTAGTTTTCTACCTACACGCCCCATTACCCATCCCATAGCAGGAAGTACAATAATGGTAAATAAAGTAAGTTGCCAACTGGTTATAATTAAGGTAGTGAAATAGGAAATAATTAAGATAGGATTTTTTAGCAACATATCGAGTGAGCTAGTGATGGAGTTTTCGATTTCTCCCACGTCTCCACTCATACGGGCAATGATATCACCTTTGCGTTCCTCGGACAGGAAACTGAGTGGCAAATACATGACTTTTGAATAGACCATAATGCGGATATCACGTACTACTCCGGTACGCAGAGGAACCATAATGGCGGTAGAACCAAAATAACAGGCTGTCTTAAGAAGAGTCATTCCTGCCAGAAAGAGTCCTAACCATAATAGTGTAGTAGCTGGTCCAAATATCTCAATTAGTTGAGATACGTAATAATAGAAGTTATTGATGGCTACATCTTTTAGTTCGCCGCTTCCCCATTCCATATATTGATAGACCACTTGTGCATCACTTGTTTTAAATAAGATATTTAAAATAGGAATGAGAAGTGAGAAGGAGAATACATTGAATATAGCTGATAATATATTCAGTATGATAGCACCGAATACATATTTTTTGTAAGGCGAGATAAATCGCCGCATCATTTGGAAAAATTCTTTCATGTAGGAATTTTATTTATTCGTGATATAAGGTTACAAAGATAGTAAATTCTTTTGATGTATATAGTTACTTATGGTTTTGTAGGGCATTGTATAAGAATCATTCACTTCTTAAAACACTATTTTCTAGTGCTTGGATTAGTTAAAGAAGCCAGTATTTTAGTTTTTTTCTTGTACTGGCTTCTTTTTGTTTGTGATGTGTATATAGTTTATTTTCCTTTATACATATCCTCATAATACTTCTGATAGTCACCCGAAGTCACGTTATCCATCCATTCCTGGTTATCCAGATACCAGCGGACAGTCTTTTCGATACCCTCTTCAAACTGCAGGCTCGGTTCCCATCCCAGTTCTTTCTGAAGCTTGGTGGAGTCGATGGCATAACGCATGTCGTGTCCCAGACGGTCGGTCACGTAGGTAATCAGGTCCATATCCTCACCCTCTTTTCTGCCCAGCAGACGGTCTACTGTATTGATTACCACCTTGATGATGTCGATGTTTTTCCATTCATTAAAACCGCCGATGTTGTATGTTTCCGCAATCTTTCCGTTGTGGAAAATCACATCAATCGCACGTGCATGATCTTCTACAAACAGCCAGTCGCGCACGTTTTCTCCCTTACCGTATACCGGCAACGGCTTGCGGTGACGGATGTTGTTGATGAACAGCGGAATTAGCTTTTCCGGGAACTGATACGGTCCGTAGTTGTTCGAGCAGTTGGTTACGATAGTCGGCATACCGTATGTATCGTGGAATGCACGGACAAAATGGTCCGAACTTGCTTTCGAAGCCGAGTAGGGGCTGTGCGGATTATACTTGGTATCTTCGTAGAAGAAATCCTTACCGTATGCCAGGTGATGCTCCGAAGAAGAAGCCGTGGTAGTGAACGGAGGCTCGATACCTTCCGGATGTGTCATCTCCAGTGCACCGTACACCTCGTCGGTAGAGATGTGATAGAAACGTTTTCCCTCATATTTTTCAGGCAATCCTTCCCAGTACAGTTTGGCAGCCTGCAGCAGAGCCAGTGTACCCATTACATTGGTACGTGCAAAGGTAAACGGATCCTTGATGCTGCGGTCTACATGACTTTCTGCAGCCAGATGGATGATACCGTCCACATGATACTGCTGCATCAGTTCCATCATCTTGTCGAAATCACAGATATCTGCCTTTACGAACACATAGTTCGGCCGGTTCTCGATATCCTTCAAGTTAGCCAGATTACCTGCATAAGTCAGCTTGTCCAGATTGATGATGCGATACTCCGGATACTTGTTTACAAACAGGCGTACCACATGACTTCCGATAAATCCGGCACCGCCGGTTACGATAATATTGCGTTTAAATTGTTCCATAATTACTTGTTGTTTGTTGAGTCGTTATTTTTTTCAGTGCATCCATATTGGCCATACACACTTTCAGCGAGTCTGTCCAGTATGGAATCTTCAGACCGAAAGTCTGTTTGATTTTTGCCTTGTCGAGCACCGAATATGCCGGTCTTGTCACCGGGCTTGGGAATTCATTGCTGTGACACGGCTGGATATCACATTCCGTATTTCCTGCCAGTTCTGCAATCCGTTTGGTAAAGTCGTACCACGAACATACCCCTTCGTTGCTGAAGTGGTAAATTCCCGTTTTGCTGTATCCCTGCTTCGGCTGTTCGGCAGCATAATCATCCAGTACCGCCTTGATGGCTACAGCCAGATCCAGTGCATAGGTCGGAGTACCCGCCTGGTCGAACACCACATTCAGCGTCGGCTTGGTAGCAGTCAGGTTCAGCATGGTCTTCACGAAGTTTCTTCCGAATTCCGAGTACAGCCATGCCGTACGCAGAATCACATGGTCGCATCCGGTCGCTTCGATAAACTGTTCTCCTTCCAGCTTGGTCTGTCCGTATACACCGGTCGGCGTACCCTTCTGTTCTTCGCGGCAAGGCGTATTGTACGGATCCCCTCCGAATACATAGTCGGTAGATACCTGTACCAGCAGTCCGCCTGCCTCCTTCATGGCTTCCGCCAGAATCCTGGGAGCCGTAGCATTCAGTTTCCGGCACAGCTCTACATCACTCTCTGCCTTATCTACATTGGTATAAGCCGCACAGTTCACAATACAGTCAATCTTTTCCTTCTTCACCATCCCGTATACCGCATCGGCATCTGTCATGTCCAGCAAAGTTGTTTCCACACCTTCCGCTTCCACCACATCGGTAAACAGAAAGCGATATCCTGTATTCTTGCTTATGATACGCATTTCGTGGCCCAGCTGACCGTTTGCGCCTGTCACTAAAATATTCATGGTTTGTTTCCTTCCCCTTATTATTTATATAAATCTTCATTGTAATCAAACAGCCAGTCGGCATCCTTCAGTCGGGGATGATGCTTGTCCTTTTCAGACAGAATCACCTTATCCGCCGGTACACCCCAGTCGATACCCAGGTCCGGATCATCCCAAGCCAGTGCCCCTTCGCTCTGCGGCGCATAGAAGTTATCGCACTTATACTGGAAGATAACCTCCGGAGTCAGCACACTGAAACCGTGTGCAAATCCGCGCGGGATGAAGAACTGGCGGTGATTCTCCTCAGTCAGTTCCACAGCCACATGCTTTCCGAAAGTCGGCGAACCCTTGCGGATGTCCACAGCCACGTCCAGCACAGCCCCTTTGATGACACGCACCAGCTTACTCTGTGCGTAAGGCGGTTTCTGAAAGTGCAGTCCGCGCAGCACACCGTAACCCGATTTGCTTTCGTTGTCCTGTACAAACTTCACGGTACGTACCTGTTCGTTGAAGTTCCGTTCCGAGAACGATTCGAAGAAATACCCTCTGTCGTCTTTAAACAGGCGCGGTTCGATAATCACCACACCTTCTATATCTGTTTTAATTACATTCATATCAATCCAAGTTTTCTTTACCAGTGCGTTCCACTTCTTCAATCACTTTCAGCAGATACTGTCCGTACTGATTCTTCAGCATCGGCTGGGCTTCCTCACGCAGTTTGTCTGCAGTAATCCATCCCTTACGGAAAGCAATACCTTCCAGACACGCCACTTTCAGTCCCTGACGCTTCTCTATCACTTCAATGTAAGTAGAAGCCTCCGCCAGCGAGTCGTGTGTTCCCGTATCCAGCCATGCAAAACCACGTCCCAGCGTCTGTACCTTCAATTCCCCGTCTTCCAGAAACCGCTGGTTCACAGTCGTAATCTCCAGTTCTCCGCGAGCCGACGGTTTGATACCTTTCGCCACTTCCACCACCTTGTTCGGATAGAAATACAGCCCCACTACCGCATAGTTCGATTTCGGGTGCAGCGGTTTTTCCTCTATCGACAGACAGTTTCCGTCCTTGTCGAAGTCAGCCACCCCGTATCGTTCCGGATCGCTTACCCAGTAGCCGAATACGGTAGCCTTCTGTTCCTCTTCTGCAGTGCGTACCGCTTCGTGCAGCATGGCACCGAATCCGTTTCCGTGGAAGATATTGTCACCCAGCACCAGACAGGCCGAGTCGTTTCCAATGAATTTCTCCCCGATAATGAAAGCCTGTGCCAGACCATCGGGAGAAGGCTGCTCTGCATACTCAAAGCGTACACCGAAGTTGCTGCCGTCACCCAGCAGACGCTGGAATCCCGGAAGATCTTGTGGTGTAGAGATAATCAGAATCTCGCGGATGCCGGCCAGCATCAATACAGAGATTGGATAGTAAATCATCGGTTTGTCGAAAATAGGGAGCATCTGTTTGCTCACTCCCTTGGTGATAGGGTATAAACGTGTACCGCTACCGCCGGCTAAAACGATACCTTTCATAATATATTAGGATAAGAAAGAAAAGATTCAAATGATCCCTTTAAAATATATAGTATTTTCATATTTGATAAGGATAATATTATTTCTATTCTACAAAGATATGATTTTGAATATATTCATGCAAATGAATCACTTTTCGTTTTTATACGGCTTTAATTATTGTAGTTTGTTTTTTGTTAGAGTGAATCAGATTTCTTAATCTTATGCTTTAATAGCATTAAATATCTTTACAGATTTCTTTTACTCTTATCGTTTAAATTATTCGGAGATAAAAAATGAATATTGAAAGAAGGAAAGAGTGGCTGTTTTTTCGCTATAGTCCCCTTGATTAGTATAGTATTTACATAATATTTTTTATTTTTGCATATCAATAAAAATTCCCCTAATGAAAATAGTATACTATATAATTTTTACTTTTTGGTATTTGTTGTCTTTATTGCCATTAAAAGTCTTATATGTCTTTTCAGATCTATTGTTTTTTCCTCTTTATTATGGGGTAAAATATCGACGGGATATTGTACATCGGAATATAGCGGATTCTTTTCCAGAAAAAAGTGAAAAAGAAATTTTACAAATCGAAAAACGATTTTATCATTTTTTCTGCGATTACATATTAGAAACCATTAAACTGTTCTCTATGTCGAAAAAGCAAATGATGAAGCGAATGACGTTTAGTGGATTAGATGAAGTAAAACAAACTTTGGATAAAGAAAACAAAAAGTGTTGTTTTCTTTATTTAGGGCATTATTGTAATTGGGAGTATGTGGCCTCTTTACAATATTGGTTACCGGAAATACATTGTGGACAGATTTATCATCCTTTGTATAATAAGGCGTTCGATAAATTATTTCTTCGTTTAAGAGGAAAATTTGGAGGAGAGTCAATTCCAATGAAAGAGACTTTACGCCGGTTAATTACACTTAGTAAAGGAGAAAAGAAGATTATGATTGGTTTTATCTCCGATCAGGCTCCAGGATGGGAGGGAATGGATCATTGGACTACCTTCTTGCATCGTGATACTGCTTTTTTTCAGGGTACGGAACGTATCGGACGCAAATTGGATGCAGCGGTTTATTATTTGAAAGTGGTACCGGTAAAGAGAGGATATTATCATGCCACTTTTGAATTGTTGACATTACATCCTGAAGAGTTACCTCAGTACCGTTTGACTGATATGTATTCCGAACATCTTGAACAACAAATAAAAGAAAATCCTGCCTACTGGTTATGGAGTCATAACCGTTGGAAACGGACAAAAGAAGCTTGGTTGAAAATGTCGTGGAATACTCAAAAGCCATAAGAAAAACTATTCTTATGGCTTTTGAGTCAGCAGTATGCAGTTTCCAAAGAGCTGCATAACCTTTATTCAATACCTTTTCTATGCTTATATTCTTCAATACGCATACGGAAAGCTTCCTCTTTTTTGCTTCCATTGGATTGGAATATCAGTTTTTCCGGAATGTTTTGTCCTCTATCGTTGAGTTTAATATTTCCTTTATCCGATTTTATAATATCCATAGAGTCATATAAACTATTATCAGTTGCATCGTATGCGTTCATAGTCAAAGTATCTCCATGTATATGTATTTGCTGATAGTAGCGGCTACCAGTACCAAATTTATCGAATCGTTCGTCAAACTGGATAAGATAATTCTTCGGCGAACAGTGGCTTACAGTATAAACAGGAGGAACTGCATTTCCATTTTCTGTATGATTCGTCATGCGGGCGTAAGCATGCTCATGACCTTGCAGAACCAGATCTACTCCATATTGTTCTATTAAAGAGTTAAACATTAGTCGTTGAGAGAGATTATTCATCTCTCCTTTGATAGAGTATAGCGGATGATGCAAAACAACGATTTTCCAACGTGCCGTACTCTTTTTCAACTCTTCTTCCAACCATCGTTTCTGTGTCCACAAATAGAAAAACTCACGGTTACTATCCAGGCAGAACAGTTGCATGTCATTATATTTTAATGTATATACCTGATTTTCTCCTACCATAGAGTCGAGGAAATAAGAAAATATCAGTGAAAAACGGCGTTCCAGTTTACGAATGACGTATTTCAGATAGTCGTGATTTCCTGTAACAGTAAGGACAGGGTAGTATTGGCCGATAGCCTCCAGTCCGCGATACGTTTCTTCCCAGCGCTGTTCGGTAGGGCGCTCCGTAAGGTCACCTCCAAAAACAAGAAATTCAGTTTCCGGATGCTGTTCGAAAGCTTCTTTGAAAAAAGTATTAGCTTTTCCGTTAATACTATCCTGTACGTCCCCTACGTAAAGGAAAGAATAGTCGTTACGGGTAGAAGAATTGTATGTACGGAAATGATACCACGGAGATACATTATCTTCATTACAAACCCGATAAGTATAATAGTGACCTGGCTGTAAAGAGCGAAGTCTTGCCACATAATAAGCAGCTTGTCCACTTCGAGAACGGAATATTTCTCCTTGTGCTGGAATACGAATGGTATCTTTGCTGAGTGTATCAACCAAATCAACGTGTGAAGGAACAACGATTGAGTCGTATTGCCAACTGATGTTGCGTGAAAGTTCGTTATTATCACCGAATGTGAGTAATACTCTTCCCGGTTGACTAAGGGGAGAATAAGGTGCCTCTTCTTCATTATGAAACCAAGCACTCCAGCGCGAATTTATCCAAAATCCAAGTCCTAATAAAATAATAAATGTAATGCTTAGTTTAATGAGCGTTTTCTTTTTCATCTTATAATTGATTTGGGAGTATGATACAAAGATAGCTAATTTAAAATAAGAGCTTAGCTTCTTTTGGAAAATTATAGCTAACTTTGTCTTCTCACAACAAAATGTCAATCATGAAAAAGATTCTGTTTTCCAATGTTTTTTCTTTAGTCTGGAACCTGCTTCTGGTGTATATATGTTATTCTCTGTGCCGTCTTGCTTTTTTGCTTGAGAATTTTCGTCTGTTCGCCGATCATTTAGACTGGGGCTATGCCTTGAGTTTGTTTGGAGCCGGTTTGATATTCGATACTTCGGCTATTTTATATACCAATGCCTTGTTCATTCTTCTTTTTCTGCTGCCTTTACACTGGAAAGAAACAAAATCATTTTATCGTATCGTACGTGGAATATATGTAACAGTCAACGGTCTTTTTTTAGCCATAAATCTCATCGACTGCGTATACTTCCGTTTCGCCGGCCGGCGTACCACAATGAGTGTATTTCAGGAATTCGGCAATGAGGGAGGAGGCAATCTGACCTCTATATTTGCCACTGAGTTTCTTTCACACTGGTATCTGGTTTTGTTAGCTGTTCTTCTTTTTTACAGCCTGTATAAACTGTATCGTGCTCCTCAGAATATTCCTGTATATAGTAAATGGCAATATTATGTAGTACAATTAGCTGCATTGTTGGTAGCTATACCTTTTACTGTATTTGGTATGAGAGGTGGAATGACTACTGCTACTCGTCCGATAACCATCAGTAATGCCAATCAGTATGTAAACCGTCCGTTGGATGCCGGTATCGTACTGAATACGCCGTTCTCTGTGTTCCGTACATTGGGAAAGAGAGCATTTGTAGTCCCCGATTATCTTTCCGAGCAAGAAGCAACAGCTCTGTATTCGCCTGTGCATGTACCAGGAGATTCGGTACAGTTCAAACCGATGAATGTCGTGGTAATTATTTGGGAAAGCTTTACCAAAGAATTTGTCGGCAGCTTGAATCCCGGACTTGAAGGCGGAAAGTATAGAGGATATACACCTTTTATTGATTCTCTGCTGACCAAAAGTCTGACTTTTACCTGTACATACGCCAATGGTCGTAAGAGCATTGAAGGCATGCCTTCGGTTCTGTCGTCTATTCCCAGTTTTGTAGAACCGTTTTTCCTTACTCCTGCCTCATTGAATGATGTGTCGGGAGTTGCAGGTGAACTGACCAAACATAAAGGATATTATTCTGCGTTCTTTCATGGAGCCATGAATGGTTCGATGGGATTCCAGGCATTTGCACGTTCTACCGGTTTTCAGGATTATTTCGGCCGTACAGAATATAATGAAGACCCACGTTATCATGGTGATAAGGATTTTGATGGAACATGGGCTATTTGGGATGAAGAGTTTTTGCAATATTATTGTGATAAAATGACCGAATTTAAAGAGCCTTTTGTAACCTCTGTTTTTACAGCAAGTTCGCACCATCCGTTTGCCGTACCGGCGCGCTATGAAGGCAAGTTTCCGGAAGGACCAACTCCGCTTCAGCGTTGTATAGGTTATACAGACAATGCTTTACGGCTTTTCTTTGAAAAGGCATCCCGTCAGCCTTGGTTTAAAAATACGTTGTTTGTGATTACGGCAGACCATACCAGTCTGGGAACCTATCCCGAGTACCTGACCGATTTGGGAATGTATAGTGTACCAATCTTATTTTATGCACCCGGAATGCCCGAACTTTGTGGTATGGAAGATAAGATTGTGGAGCAGATAGACATTATGCCTACTGTACTGGGGATACTGGGTTACGACAGGCCGTATATATGCTTTGGCCAGGATGCAATCCGTACCCCTGCTAAAGATAAGTTTGCAGTCAACAATCTGCTGGGAACCAATATCTATCAGTTTGTAAAGGGAGACTATCTGATTCAGTTCGATGGTGAACAGGTTACAAAAGCCTATCTGTACCGTACAGACTCTCTGCTGAAAGAAGATGTAAAAAATAGTATGCCACAAGAAATACTCCAGTCTATGGAAAAGCAGTTAAAATCCATTATTCAGCAATATATGCAACGGATGAATACGAATGGTTTGGTATACAAAGAATAAATATAGTTTTAAAAAGCAGAAAGCCAACTAATCTTTTGATTAGTTGGCTTTCTGCTTTTTTATATTTCTCAAATATGTTTTGATGAATTAGTTGTTTTTGTTGGCACGTTTACGTTCTGTTTCATCCAAGATTACTTTACGCATACGCATGCTTTTCGGAGTTACTTCTACATATTCGTCTTCCTTGATATATTCCAATGCTTCTTCCAAAGAGAATACAATCGGCGGAATGATACGAGCCTTGTCGTCCGAACCGGAAGCACGCATGTTGGTAAGTTTCTTCGATTTGGTTACGTTGATTACCAAGTCGTTTTCGTGAACGTGTTCACCTACTACCTGACCGGCATATACTTCATCCTGCGGATAGATGAAGAACTTACCGCGGTCTTGCAGTTTGTCAATTGCATATGCAAAGGCAGTTCCTGCTTCCATGGCAATCATAGAACCGTTTGTACGGCGAGGGATATCTCCCTTGAACGGCTGATATTCTTTAAAGCGGTGTGCCATGATAGCTTCTCCTTGTGAAGCAGTCAGGACGTTAGTACGCAGACCAATGATACCACGTGAAGGCATGTCGAATTCAATGTTTACACGGTCGCCCTGAGTTTCCATTGATACCATTTCACCTTTACGGCGAGTTACCATATCAATCATCTTGCTGGCGAACTCTTCGGGTACGCTGATAGTCAGCTCTTCAATCGGTTCGCATTTTACACCGTCTATTTCCTTGAAGATAACCTGTGGCTGACCTACCTGAAGTTCGTATCCTTCACGGCGCATGGTTTCAATCAATACAGACAGGTGAAGCACACCGCGTCCCGATACAATCCATTTTCCGTCTTCGTTTTCTGTTTTGCGTACACGCAAAGCCAGGTTTTTGTCCAATTCTTTCGTCAGACGGTCATGAATATGGCGTGAAGTTACAAACTTACCTTCTTTACCAAAGAACGGAGAGTCGTTGATTGTAAAGAGCATGCTCATGGTCGGCTCGTCGATGGCAATAGGTGGCAATGCTTCCGGGTTTTCGAAATCGCAAATAGTATCGCCAATTTCAAATCCTTCTACACCTACGATAGCGCAGATGTCGCCCGAAGAAACCGATTCCACTTTTTTGCGTCCCAATCCTTCGAAAGTATGTACTTCCTTGATTTTCGATTTTGTCATCGAACCGTCACGTTTTACCAGTGTGATGTTCATACCTTCTTTCAAAGTACCTCTATGCACACGTCCTACGGCAATACGTCCGGTATACGAAGAATAATCCAATGATGTAATCAACATTTGTGGAGTACCTTCCAGCTGTTTCGGAGCCGGAATATATTTGATGATAGCATCCAGCAGAGGGGTAATGGTACCGGTTGGAGTCTTCCAGTCTTCGCCCATCCAGTTATTCTTTGCAGAACCGTATACTACCGGGAAATCGAGCTGGTCTTCTGTGGCGTTCAAACTGAACATCAGGTCGAATACCATTTCGTATACTTCTTCCGGACGGCAGTTCGGTTTATCTACCTTGTTTACAACCACAATTGGTTTCAAGCCAATTTGTAATGCTTTTTGCAGCACAAAACGGGTCTGTGGCATAGGACCTTCGAATGCATCTACCAACAGAATACATCCGTCTGCCATATTCAATACACGTTCTACTTCACCTCCGAAGTCGGCGTGTCCCGGAGTATCGATGATATTAATTTTTGTACCCTTGTAATTGATGGATACGTTTTTAGAAAGGATTGTAATTCCTCTTTCACGTTCCAGATCGTTGTTATCCAGCACCAATTCACCATTGGTTTGGTCATTGCGGAACAAGTGTCCCGCCAGCATCATTTTGTCCACCAGTGTAGTCTTTCCATGGTCTACGTGGGCAATAATGGCAATGTTTCTAATGTCTTGCATACTATACCTATATATTTGGTCGCAAATTTACGATTTTTTCTTCAATAATTATAGTGAAAATCTTGATTTTGGCTGAATAAAGTTGGCCGATGTTTTTCCTTTGTAACCATTATTTTGCATTGTTTGTGCGATACCCTTCTTTCTTTTCAATATTTTTTTGCTTAACTCATTGTTATTTGGAAGATTATCTTTACCTTTGCACCGCAAATCAAATTTATACATTTTAAAAAGTCAAAATTATGTATTTAGACGCAGCTAAAAAACAAGAAATCTTTGGAAAGTACGGAAAGTCTAACACTGATACTGGCTCACCTGAAGCGCAGATAGCATTGTTTTCATACCGTATTTCTCACCTGACTGAGCACATGAAGCTCAACAGAAAAGATTATAGCACTGAAAGAGCTCTGACAACTTTGGTAGGTAAGCGTCGTTCTTTGCTGAACTACCTGAAAAGCCGTGATATCGAAAGATACCGTGCTATTGTAAAAGAACTCGGTCTGCGTAAGTAATCCGTTACTTGCTGCAAACAAACACAAAAGTCCTACTTTCCAGACAAGGAAGGCAGGACTTTTTGTTTATCCCCCAAGGGGAGTAATATCTTTTATGATTAGTCATGTGGTTTTAAGTGTCGGGATATGTTGTTGCATTGCCGTCGTCGGCTGTATAAACGACGTTGCCGGTTGTACGGCCAACGACGTTGTTTGTGCAGCCGACGTCGTCGGATAAAGAACATAACAGTTGCTTTATGGTTTTAATTGCTATAACCCCGAGTAGCGGATATATAATTGAAAATCCTTGCCTGTCATAGTGTAAAAATGACGGACAAGGATTTTTCAACAATATGTGTATAACTTACGGTTTACTGTGGGTATTGCAGATTGGCCTCTGTAGCCTGCTCCAGTACTTCGTGCAGGTATTTGGCTGCTTCCCACTTGGCCATCGGCAGATTCATCATGAGATAATTTCCGCAATCTCTGGCTGTTGCTCCGGGTACATCTCCTTCAAATTCAGCGATAAAGCGGAAGGTTTCCTGCATCAGTGGAAGAATATCTTTCGATTCGAGTTCGCCTTTCATCACCAGATAATTGCCGGTAAGACATCCCATAGGTCCCCAGTAGATAATCTTGTCTGCCCATACCGGATGGTTGCGCAGGAACGTAGCTGCCAGGTGCTCCATCGTGTGGATGGCAGAAGGACTCAGAGCCGGTTCACGGTTGGGCTCTTTCATACGGATATCGAAAGTAGTTACAATTTCATTGCCTACCTCATCCCGACGAGACACATAAATACCACGCAACAGGTGGATATGGTCGATGGTAAAGCTTGGAATCTTCTTCATATGTTTTTTTGAGTTTTTGAGTTCTTTCGTTTTTGAGTTTGTTTGAGCTTTTGAATTCTTGGGTTTCATTTTTACTTGTAAAATATTTTGGCTTGCTGATTATTGAGCTTGTCTGCTCACAATCTATAGGCTTGCCAGTTCAACCCATACAAAATCTGCCCGCTCAGATATAAAAACTTACAAACTTAAAATCTAAATCTTATTAGGTAATGCTCTCAAGAAAGTCTCTGTGACATGGAAAGAGCGGTCTGCCATTTCTCCCCAGAAATTCTGGTACTGCTCGAAATGCTTGTCGGCTCCCGGTGTATCGCTGATGATACGGAAGCTGATGAATGGTACCTTATATAAATAGCAAACCTGTGCGATGGCTGCCGACTCCATGTCAACTGCCAGCCCTTCCGGGAAATTTCCCTTAATGGCTTCCAGTTCACTCTGGTCGGTGATGAATTTATCGCCACTGCAAATCAGACCTCCGTGAATCGCAGTTTCTGTATCGAGCGACAATGCACAATTGTACAATGTTTCATTACCCTCGAAGAAAGTAGGCAAGCCTTGAATCTGTCCGTATGCATTGCCTTCTCCGCACCATACATCGTGGTATACAATCTGGCGGCTGGCTACTACATCCATCACTTTCAGGCAAGTATCAATACCTCCGGCTACACCGGTACTGATGATACAGTCGGGGTGAAAGTTGCGGATCAGCTCAACCGAGCCGGCTGCTGCGTTTACTTTCCCGATACCACATTGCATCAGGATAATAGTATTGTTTTTAATGGTTCCTTCCGTATAGGTAAAAGGACCTTCTGTACGTTCGGTTTTGTTTTCCAGTTGGTTGGCCAGTTGCTTCTGTTCCGAAGACATGGCAGTAATGATTCCTATTTTCATATTAAAATTCTATTTTCGGTGGTAAAGTTACTACTTTTCAAGGAGTATTATGTTATCTTTGCTCTCCGAAAACATTTATTAATAGACTATTTTGCTATGAATTTACTGAAGAAACTACTACCTGATATCGTGGCAGTTGTATTGTTTGCAGTTCTTTCGTTTGCCTATTTTTATCCGGCAGTTACCGAGGGACGTATTTTGGCGCAACACGATGCAGTAGCCGGTATTGGAGCCGGTCAGGAAGCGAAGGAATATTATGGTCGTACCGGAGAATCGACTCGCTGGACCAATTCTTTGTTTGGAGGAATGCCTACTTACCAGCTTGCTCCCAGTTATGAATCGAGCCGTATGCTGAACTATGTACAAAATGTGTACAGCCTTTTTCTTCCTACTTATGTGTGGTATGTATTTGTCATGCTGTTGGGATTTTATATCCTGTTGCGTGCATTTAATTTCAAGGTATGGATGTCGGCTTTGGGAGCTATTGTATGGGCATTCTCTTCTTATTTCTTTATCATTATAGCTGCCGGACACATCTGGAAGTTTGTGACATTGGCCTATATTCCGCCTACAATTGCCGGAATGGTGTTGGTGTATAGAGGGAAATATTTGTCGGGCAGTTTGCTTACGGCATTATTTGTAGCCTTGCAGATTGCGTCCAATCATGCTCAGATGAGTTACTACTTCTTGTTTGTCATGCTGTTTATGGCTGTGGCATATGGAGTGATTGCCTGGAAGGAAAAACAATTACCTCGTTTCCTTAAAGCATCGGGGGTATTGGTTGTGGCCGGACTGGTGGGTGTGTGTATCAATCTTTCCAATTTGTATCATACTTACCAGTACAGTAAAGAGAGTATGCGCGGAAAGAGTGAACTGGTAAAAGAAAATTCGGCTAATCAGACGGGTAGTGGTTTGGAACGTGACTATATTACTCAATGGAGTTATGGTATAGGGGAAACCTTCTCTCTGCTTGTTCCCAATGTAAAAGGTGGGGCTTCGGTGCCTTTGGCAGAGAATAAGACTGCAATGAAGAAAGCAGATCCTATGTATATGGGGCTGTATAGTCAGATTGGACAATACTGGGGTGAGCAGCCGGGAACATCAGGTCCGGTGTATGTGGGTGCTTTCATTGTCTTTCTGTTTATTTTAGGATGTTTTGTAGTGCAAGGACCGATGAAGTGGGCTTTGGTTGCCGGTACACTTTTCTCCATTTTGCTGTCATGGGGAAAGAATTTCATGGGGCTGACCGATTTCTTCATCGATTATATACCTATGTATAATAAATTCCGTGCCGTATCGTCTATTCTTGTCATAGCCGAGTTTACGATTCCCCTGCTGGCTATTATGGCATTGAAAGAAGTGATCGAACGTCCTTCCCTGATTAAGGAGAAAGCAAAAGCCTTTTATATCAGTTTGGGACTTACCGGAGGACTTGCCTTGCTGTTTGCAATTGCTCCACGATTCTTTTTCCCGTCTTATGTGTCGACTATGGAAATGGCTGCTTTGCAGAATGCTATTCCGGCGGACCAATTGGCTCCTATTCTGATGAATCTGGAAGAAATGCGTGTCGCTATCTTCACTGCCGATGCATGGCGCAGTTTCTTTATTGTAGTAATTGGAGTGGCTTTGCTATGGGCATATGCTGCCGGAAAGATGAAGGCCTCGTGGCTGATAGCGGCTCTGACGGTATTATGTCTGGCAGATATGTGGAACGTAAACAAACGCTATCTGTACGATGAGCAGTTTGTGGCCAAAGGAACAGAAATGCAGCCTTTCCTAAAACCGACTGAGACTGACGCTGAGATACTGAAGGATAAATCTTTGGATTATCGCGTGTTGAATCTGTCTTCCAATACGTTTAATGAAAACAATACTTCGTACTGGCATAAGAGCATCGGTGGTTATCATGCTGCCAAATTGCGTCGCTATCAGGAGATGATAGAGGAGCATATACAGGGTGAGATGACCGACTTATTTAAACAGATACCGGAAGTTCAGGCAGATATGGAGAAAGTGGACGGTTCTCATTTCCCTGTGCTGAATATGTTGAATACGCGCTATTTCATTTTCCCGCTACAAGGAGGAAAGACATTGCCAATTTATAATCCGTATGCATTGGGTAATGCGTGGTTTGTGGATGAAGTTCAGTATGCTAATAATGCGAATGAAGAGATAGAAGCAATCCATCATCTGAATCCGGCTACTACTGCTGTGGTAGATAAGAAGTTTGCAGAAGAAGTGAAGGCGGTAAAAGAGTCGGTATCAGACAGTACAAGAAGCATTGTGCTGAAAGAATATCAGCCTAATGCACTGACTTACGAAGTGAAATCGTCTAAAGGTGGAACGGTAGTATTCTCCGAAATCTATTATCCGGGATGGCAGTCGTTCATCGATGGAGAGGAAGTGGCACACGGCAGAGCTAATTATATTCTGCGTGCAATGGATGTACCGGCAGGAACACACACTATTACCTTTACTTTCGACCCGAAATCGCTGCATATTACAGAAACAATTGCATTTATAGCAATGGGGCTGTTAATTGCCGGGGCCTTGGTGATATTGTTGTTGTCTATACGCAGACAAAAGCAGACACAGGCATAATATATCGTGTAGAACGATAAAATAAGAATTCCTCATTATACATTGTCTTTTCAATGTATAATGAGGAATTTTTTATTGAGTGAGTGACAAAGCAAACCGTGTCATCTTCTGTTGTCTTTCTTATTTCCGGTAAAGCAGACGGAACACAAAGCCAATGTGGTGGAGTACGGTAGATACATATCCGTAGTGCTTGCACATGATGTGGAAACGTTCTTTGAGCGAGGCTTTATGATTGCGGGTTGTCATTCCTTCGTTGAGGTAGTCAATCAAAGTAAGGTGGGTATTATGAAGATTGTGGCTTTTCTTCATGATACGGATACACCAGTCGAAATCGGCAGAGAAACGGTAATGTAAGTCATACGGTTCGACCAGTTCGCGTCGTGCAAAAAATGCCTGATGGCATACCAGCATTCCCTTTCGGAAACTTTTCCATGTCAGCTGTTCAGGGGCAGAAAGGCGTCGCATACGTACAAAATGTCCTTCTTCATCTACAAGCTGGGTCTCTCCATACAAGACATCCGGTAATACCTCTCCGGTAATGGAATGTACCATTAGTAACAGTGTATCGTCTTCGTGTAAGGCATCGCCGGCATTAAGAAAACAGATGTAATCGCCCGTAGCCACACGTATACCTTTATTCATGGCATCGTATAACCCTTTGTCTGGTTCACTTATCACTGTGTGTATATGCGTTTTGTAGCGGTTGATGATATCCAGTGTCCCATCCTTTGACCCTCCGTCTATAATGATATATTCCACTCCCTTATAGGTCTGGGTGATGACACTTTGAATCGTATCCTCCAGAACTTGGGCTGCATTATAGGTCACAGTGATGATGGAGAACTTGGGATGTAAGTGGGTATTATGCATTGTTTCCTGTAATCTGGTTATAGATTTGAATATATTTCATTGCCACAGTATGTTCGGAATACGAATTCATTACTTTACGGCGTGCTTCTTCACTTAGGCTTTCATAATCTCCTTCTGTGAGTGACCAATGAATGCCATTGGCTAAATCTTCTGCCGATTTATATTGTGCGATATAGCCGTTGTGCAGATGGTCAATCATTTGGGGAATTCCTCCGGTATTAAAACCTACACAAGGTATTCCACAAGCCATAGCTTCCATGATTGTATTGGGAAGATTTTCATGCAGAGAAGGATTGACAAATAAATCGGCCGCATTGTAGATGTGGGCAATTTCTTTTTCGTCCTGAACGAAATCAAGACAATAGATTGGGAAAGGGAAAAGCTCTGCATATTGCTGTGATTCTTTTCCAACCACCACCACTCCTAACGAACGTGAAAACTCCGGATACTGTGTAGTTATCAGCTTACATGCGTCAACCAAGAAATCAATACCTTTGTTTTTATCGGTAATCTTCATGGAACTGAAGAGTAGTAGCTTTTTGTCTGCAGGCAGGTGAAGTTTTTCCCGAATCGCTTTTTTGTCCAGCGGACGGAACAAATTCGTATTAATTGGATTGGGGATGTTGGTTACAGTGTGTCCTTGTGTCAGGACACTTTTCTTAGCCAGTCCTTCCAACCATTGGCTACATGTTACAAAAGTAATGTTTCCGTTGCTGTATAGTTTTTGCTTCTGGCGGAATATCCGATAAGAAAGGTCGTGCTTATGGCCTTTGTACAGTAGTGGGCAACTATGGCATTGCTTGGTATATTTCTCGCATGTGCGGGCATGGTGACAGATTCCGGTGACAGGCCACATGTCGTGTAATGTCCATACGACAGGCTTGCCGGATTCTAAAATTTTGCGGATACTTTTCAGTGAAAGCATTCCTTGATTAATCCAATGTAAATGGATAACATCTGCTTGCTGGAATTCGGGTAAAGAAGTAATATCAGTACCTGTATTGGCTATATCAACGGCAAAGAGGTTGTGCTTGTGAAAATGGTTGGCTTTCCAAATGACAATACGTTCCCACACAAACTGTGCTACCTTACGCCATGATTTTTTCAGTGCAACAACGGTAACTTGGTCAGTTTGCTTGTCCCGTACCAGCATTTTAGCCTTGATTCCACTGTTTTTTAACGCTGTCATCAAACGGTTGGCGGCAATAGCTGCTCCTCCGGTTCTTTCCGATGTATTGATGATAAGTACCCTCATTCCATTTTATTTTTTGCAAAGGTAATTATTTTATGGCATATTGTAATTATGTGTGAAAAATTGTAGAGCATGAGAAGTTGCTATTATTAGACATAAGGTTTATGCCTGTTAAAGAAATGTAATATTGGAATTTGATATTAAACGAATTCTCAAAATCGCACTCTTATGTAATAAAAGCAATAATGCTAATTGGTTATTAAATAAAATGTAGACGTATGAAAAAATTAAATGTATTTGTAACAATGTTGCTGCTGGTTGTAGGCGGCACTGTATTTGCTCAGGAAAAACAAGTGAAGAAATGCGCAAAATGTACTCCGGAACAACGCATGGAGATGAAGATAAAGCATTTGCAGCAGGCACTTTCTTTGGATGACAAGACTACTGCCAAGTTTGCTCCTCTTTATAAGGAATATATGCAGGAGTTAGGTTCATGTTGTGCAAAGCCGGAAGCGAAACAAAAGAAGGCAGACCGTACCGATGAACAGATTATTCAGGATATGAAAGATCGTTTTGCTGCTCAGCAGAAGATGCTTGATACGAAAACCAAGTATTTTGATAAGTTCCAGAAGATTCTGAATGCACGTCAGTTGGAAAAACTGTTTGCTCCTCGTCAAGGAAAGATGGCAAAGCAAGAATGCCGTTCACATCAGGCAGGTCCGAAGAAACCTGGACAGAAGTGTGAAAGACCATGTAGAAAAGAATGTTGTCAGCTTCCTAAATAATGAATATCATTGTAAAATGTGTCAACAGGAAACATTTCGATGTTTCCTGTTTTTTTATGCTCCAAAATCTCCTTTTAATGTACGACGAATACGTCGGAACGCCTTTGCCCAAAAGTTATTGGTACGGTAATAATATTTCTGGAATTCTTTGCGGGCTTCCAGATTTTCTTCAATGGGACTGAGAAGAGATACCGGAAGTGGTTGCATCCATAGTGTAGAGTTATAAAGGCCACCACCTCCACAATTGGTGCCACTTCCATCGAATCCGGTATTTTGGACCAGTGATTTACCTACATTCAGTGAAAGAATATCGGCTAAGAACAGACTGGCATTCCAACGGATAGCCCATGAATTGTTTTTACCTTCTGTTTGCCGGCGGAGCATACGTGTAAAGCCATATGTTCCATTGAAATCGAATGTACGTGTCAACTGTTTACGTTCCAGTTCTTGAAGTAAAGCAGTACCATCGGGATTGAAATGCTTCCATGCTCGTGCCCAGGTAGCCCATCCCCAGCTTCCTGTCCATTTTATAAGGAAAGTATCGGGTAATGTAGGAGCATGTGTAAAATCACAAGCTTGTATATGTCCTACACGGGATTCGTCTTTGTAGATTTCCAGTGCATCGTTCATAAAACGGAGAAAATATGGGGCTACAATCAAGTCATCTTCCAGTACAATTACTCTTCCATAGGCATTGACCTGTGTAGTAACTCCGTCGATGATGTTTCGGGCGAGTCCCCAGTTTTCTGTACGTTCTATTAAATTGACTCGTTTGAATCCGGTAATAGTATGTATGTATTCTCTTACCTCTTGCACACTTTGTGCTGAGGCTATGTCTTTGCATTGGTCTGCATAGATAAACAATTCGCTCTCTGCTGCTTCCTGATTCTGTAGTAAAGAGGAAATCAGCCGGCGGGTATGTTCGGGGCGGTTGTATACGAAAAGTAGGATAGGGGCGTATGTCATA
This sequence comes from Phocaeicola sp. HCN-40430, assembly GCF_037890285.1. NCBI lineage: Bacteria > Pseudomonadati > Bacteroidota > Bacteroidia > Bacteroidales > Bacteroidaceae > Phocaeicola > Phocaeicola sp. HCN-40430. The sequence goes on along the minus strand of NZ_JBBKBS010000006.1, from coordinate 50,539 downwards.
AAGTTATTCTTATTTACCGGTTGTTAATAACTCCATTAAAGTGTGAATAAAGTGTGTCCAATTATGCTGCTCTAGAAAGCTACGATAATCGGAAAGTGAGATTTCTTCATCTTTATTTTGGGAAACAATAGATTTGATGTCATGAAAACTATTGAAGGTGTAGACCTTTAGATGTGGTTCATGAGCATAGTCACGGAAGGAGCCTACATTAGGGCCGATTACTTTGGCTCCAAACGACAGTGAATCCATCAGCATACCTGAACTTAATACCGATTCTGGGGCATAAGGGCTTAAAACGAAACGGGACCGTGCGATATATTCTCCCAACTCTTCGAATGATGGACTATGATTCACCAATGTTACACAAGCAGGAGCTATTTCCTTCAGCTCCTGAAAGATTTGGTTGGAAGCGCTACCTATGATGCAAACTTTCCATTCATTTACCTGTTCTTCTTGCAAGAAGCGTACAAAATCGAATATTCCTTTGTATTTACTAATCTGTCCCCAAATAAGTAAGTCGTAATCAATCTGCTGCTTGTATTCTATCGGCAAACGGTTCTTGGTGGGGTGATGTACAAAATGAACCTTGTGGGCTGCATAAGGATATTTTTTTTCTATTACTTCTACACCTTCAGTAGCGTGAGTAAGAATTAGTGTACTGAGTCGTGCTATAAGCATGCCGAGCATTTTTTTGAGTATTTCTCTTCCATCGGCATGAGGACGTTTGTTGTGAAATATCCATACTATTTTCTTTCTGCATATTACTAGCAGAGGGAGGAAGAAAAGAGCAACAATACTTTGTAATATTCCATATTTGAAATCAGGAATACTCTCGAACCAGTTAAAGACAAATATATCTCCCCAATTTTTGGGGAATAATATACTGAGTAATGGGTTTTTGTGTGAAGGATTAACTACGCAAGCATCTTTTTCTTCGTTTAGTGCCCGAATAAAATCCTGTATATATGGATTGCTCTTTTGCTCTGGCTTTACAATAAGATTAGGAAATATGACAAATTTTTTCATGATTGATTAAAGAGTTGTCGTTTTTTCTGTATGAGGCTTAGGATGAAATCATTGATCTTTTTGGGGAAGCCTATGGTTGGAATTCCATTATATAGACTTGCTTTTTCCCAAAACTTCGATTCATCTTTTATTTTCTGTTCTTTGGAAAGGAGCTTATATAACCGGTATAGACCTCGCTTCTTTTCGTAAGGCAAATGCCATACCGGGTAGTTTTCGTCACCAGGTGCTACATTATTAAACTGAGGGGAAGTCCACATTCGTTTTACGTATTGGTTTGCTGTCGTATTGCGCAGTTGCAGATGTGCCGCAAGGATACTCAGTACATGTGCTTCTTCGTTTAACTTATAGGTATGTTCTTTGCCATATTCCAGATTGAATTGCCACAACGAAGGATAAGCTTCATTGATACGGTTTACGGTATCTCCGCGGAGTGCGATGAACTCTCCCCCATAATATGTCAGTGGTTGTTTGATATCTTCTTTATAGCATGCTCTGTAGAACGCTTCCATCTGTGGAAGTGTAATACCGTTGATGGAATATTCGCGGTCTGTGATAAACTCATACAGTGCACTTCCATCTTCGCGTGTGCGGTTGAACAGGCCATTGAGTGAGGTACGGCAGAGGCAGTCGGCGTCGCTGATGAGCAAGGTATCCTGTTCTGTCATCCGTTTTCCCATTTCCTTAAGAATATCGTACAGATAAAATTGATTCTGCCAGGCTGCGTACCAGTGTTTTGGGGGACGGCAAGTATAAGGTAATGTAATAACCTCTACATGCAGGCGTAGAAACAGGTCGGTAAGGAAATTGGGTAAATCTGCTTTTCTTAAATTGGTAAAGAAAAGCAGGTGAGCCTGTGGGTTATAATAGCGGAAGGTTGTAAAAAAAGGTACTTGTATCTGCATATACACAGAGTGTACCAAGGCCGAGCAACCTTTCTGTCCTAACTGAGGATAGAAACTGGCATCGTCTTTTGATTCTTTGTAGAACCAGGTGGCTATATAGTTGATTGGTTGTTTCATAGATTTTATTATTTCCCTCGTAGTTTTTGGTTTAGTTTATATAAATCAGCGCCAGTGATTCCTGCATATAGGGTGATGAGCAGTGATGTATATAGTTTGCGCTGAAAAGGATACAAGAAGAATGCTTTGAAGAATTCGCGAATTCCGATCTTGTATTTCCGGTTTATCAGAGCACCAGACATTCTTCTTTTATGCCATGAAGAAAGGAAGAGCCGGCTTCCTTTTTTATGGGATGCCTGACGATATACTTGATGAAACATTGCATCCAAAGGATCTTTGTCCTTGATAGTTCTTATGCTTTTGGATTCTCCACTGGTAAGGTAGTAATAAGAGGTTGGCTCTTTGGAGTAAGCAAATTCGCATATCGCTTGCAACCGTGCCAAGGTAAGGATATCTTCTCCTGAGGGAATTCCTACAGGGAAGCCCCCTATTTTTTCTATCATCTCTTTTCTTACCGCATAAGCACTGGTTTGCATAGGAAAGTCTGTACCCGAAGCCATTTCGTAGTAATTATCCATTATTCCTTCTTTTTCTTTGAAAGAGAATTTGTCGGGTAATACGGGAAGGGTAGAATCTCCATTCTCTTTCTTGAAAAAATAAGATGTTCCAAAGACTCCACACTGTGGATATCTTATCGATAAACCATGGATAATTTCCAGATGATTGGGAAGCCATTCGTCATCTGCATCTAGGAAAGCGATGAGTTCTCCTTGTGAAGCATGTATACCTGTATTACGTGCTGTAGAAACCCCACCGTTCTTTTGTTGTATAATCTTGATTTTGGGATGGTTGAATTGTCTGACTATATTTGCTCCATGGTCGGTTGAACCATCGTCTACGACAATGATTTCAAAATCCTGGCAAGTCTGTTGAATGACGGAACAGATGCTGCGTGATATATATTTCTCGCTATTATACAGCGGAATGACTACACTAATCATTTTGCAGATACTTTTTTATTGAATAAATAACGGAGTATTTCCTTTTGTATTTCCGATTTTGCAACTTTCATTATACCTAAGTACCCTACAGATGCGAGTATAAGCTTGCTGCATAATGTCAGCACGGAAGAGGTGATAGAAGCAGTAAGGAAATAAGTGGCTATCATAACCAAACCGGCTATACCCGCAAAAGGAAGTATATCTTTAAATGCGTGATAAAGACTAAGCCCGATTTCTCTTCGGATAAAATAATACCAGACAAACAACCATAAGATATTCAGAACACTATATACGCTAATCATCATATAGATACCCCATGGGTAAGCTATCAGAATTACAATAATCTGTATGGCACCGATGATAATGGTGTTCCACATGTAAATATCCGATTTTCCCTTGCTGATGATTAAATTGGAGCAAAGTGTGGTGATTGGCATAAAAGCTCCCCAAAGGCAGAGTATCTGTAGAATAGGTACACAAGACATCCATTTATCTTGAATAGTAAGCTGGATGAACTCTGGGGCAATTAATGCCAGGCCAAACATGGCAGGAAATGATAGATAGGATGTAAAACGAAGCATCTTACGGAATACTTTCTGCTGTCGGTCTTTGTCTTCGGATATTTGTGACAGTACCGGTTGGGCTACACTGTTTATCATACCACTGATAAAAGAAGACCCCATGGTGTTCCATTTATTAGCTTGAGTATAAAATCCTACTTCCTTGGGTGCAAATAACCGTCCGATAATGGCAGAAAATATATTATTGTTTATCTGTAAAAAGATATTGGTAATTAATATCTTACTGCTAAAGCTGAACATCTCTTTGAGTGGGCGGAAATTCAACTGAAAAGTGGGACGCCAGGGAGAAAAATACCAGAAACTGAGATTGATTGTAGCGATGTAGACTAGGCTTTGGGTAGCAATTCCCCAATACGACATGTTGTGTAGAGCCATGATTATGCCGGTTGTTCCTGATAAAAGTAATGCCGGAAGCTGGGCGATGGCTTTTTGTTTTACCATCAGATTGCGAAACAGATAAGCACTGTGGGCAGTGGCAGTACTGGAGATAAGAAAGCCTAAAAAAACAAAGCGAGCTAAAGGTATCAAGTCGGGCTGGCGGTAATATTGTGCAATTAAGGGAGCTGATAAGAATAAAATCAGGTACAAAGATAATCCGGTGAGCACACTGAACCAGAATACTGCATTGTAGTCTTGATGTGAGATGTTTTTCTTATTTGCCAGAGCGACAGTAAATCCACTCTCTTGTAAAGTTCCTGCTATGGTAGTAAAGATAGTGAGCATACCTACCATACCATAGTCTGCTGGAGTAAGCAAACGAGCCAGAAAAATGCCAAACAATAAGTTGAGCATTTGTTGTATTCCATTGCTGATACCTCCCCAGAATAATCCTTTTGCTGTTTTTTCTTTGAGTGAATGCTCTGCCATATAATTGAAGTAAGAGAGCCGATAAGCATTGGTGAGATGCTTATCGGCTTGATAATTATTTCACTTCACTTCCCGGTTTTACTTCTTTCAATACTGAAGTAACGGCAAGTGAACCGTCGAAGTTTTCTGCGCTGAGAATCATGCCTTCGCTAACCAGTCCGTTTTTGAACTGACGTGGAGCAAGATTGGCAATAAACAGTACTTGTTTGCCTACTAATTCTTCCGGAGTATAATGCTGGGCAATACCGCTTACAATAGTGCGGTTCTCTAGTCCGTCTGCAATTTTGAATTTCAGCAGCTTTTTCATCTTAGGTACTACTTCACATTCTAATACAGTACCTACACGGATGTCCAGCTTTTCGAAGTCTTCGAAAGCAATAACCGGCTTGATAGGATTAGCTTTGTAGTTGGCTGCTTCGTTTGCTTTCTTTGTTTCGAGCAGCTTCTGTACCTGTGCATCGATAACAGCATCTTCAATCTTTTCGAATAACAGTTCTGCTTTATTCAGCGGATGACCAGCTTCTAACAGATCAGTACGTCCTAACTGTTCCCATTCGAATGATTCCATATTCAGCATCTTACGAAGTTTTTCACTACTGAACGGCAAGAACGGTTCGAAAGCAATAGCCAAATTGGCAACCAACTGCAAGGAAATGTTCAAGATGGTTGCTACACGATTCATATCTGTCTTAGCCAATTTCCAGGGTTCTGTATCTGCTAAATATTTGTTTCCGATACGTGCCAGATTCATGGCTTCTTTTTGTGCATCGCGGAATTTGAATACATTGAGCAGTTTTTCTACCTCGGCTTTTACATCGGCAAATTCTTTCAGTGTATTTTGATCATATTCATTCAGCTCTCCACAAGCTGGAACTTTTCCTTCGAAGTATTTATGAGTAAGTACCAAAGCGCGGTTGACAAAGTTTCCGTACACAGCTACCAGTTCGTTATTGTTGCGTGCCTGGAAATCTTTCCATGTAAAGTCATTGTCTTTGGTTTCCGGGGCATTGGCTGTTAATACGTAGCGCAGTACATCCTGTTTGCCTGGGAAGTCACGTAAGTATTCATGCAACCATACAGCCCAGTTACGTGAAGTAGAGATTTTATCGCCTTCCAGATTCAGGAATTCGTTGCTTGGAACGTTGTCAGGTAAAATGTAGCTGCCTTCTGCTTTCAGCATAGCTGGGAATACGATGCAGTGGAATACGATGTTGTCTTTCCCGATAAAGTGAATCAAACGGGTTTCAGGATCTTTCCACCATTTTTCCCATGAATCGGGAAGCAGTTCTTTGGTATTGGAGATGTAGCCGATAGGAGCATCAAACCATACATACAGTACTTTTCCTTCTGCTCCTTCTACAGGTACAGGGATACCCCAATCGAGGTCACGGCTTACGGCACGGGGTTGCAAACCCATATCCAGCCAGCTTTTGCACTGTCCGTATACGTTAGGACGCCATTCTTTGTGGTCTTCCAGAATCCATTGGCGTAACCAACTTTCGTGTTTGTCGAGTGGCAGATACCAATGTTTGGTTTCTTTCATAACTGGCTTGCTTCCACTGATGGCACTCTTTGGATTAATAAGTTCTGTAGGTGACAAGGTGCTTCCACACTTTTCACATTGGTCGCCGTAGGCTCCTTCTGCGTGGCAACGTGGACACTCACCTGTAATATAACGGTCGGCAAGGAAGGTTTTTGCTTCCTCATCGTAATATTGCTCGGATGTTTTTTCTATGAATTCACCTTTATCGTACAGCTTGCGGAAAAAAGCAGAGGCTGTTTCGTGATGAATCTGAGAGGAAGTACGTCCGTATGTGTCGAATGAAATACCAAACTCTTTAAATGAGTCTTTGATTAGAGTATGATAACGGTCTACTACATCTTGCGGAGTAATACCTTCTTTTTTTGCACGGATAGTGATGGGTACTCCGTGTTCGTCTGAACCTCCAATGAAGAGGACTTCTTCTTTTTTCAGACGCAGATAGCGTACGTAGATGTCTGCTGGTACGTACACTCCTGCCAAGTGGCCGATATGTACTGGACCATTGGCATAAGGCAATGCCGAGGTAACGGTTGTTCGTTTGAATTTCTTTTCCATATACGTATATTGTATTTGTTTATTTTCAGTATCTTATAGTAGTCAAGGGTGCTGAAAAGCGGATGTAGAATCAGCAGGAAATAGGACTTGTTGTTCTACTATATGGCTGTATCCAATCTTGCATCACGCAAAGATAGTGATTTTTACGCTTATCTTGTGTTTTTTTCGGATTTACTCCATGTAATATTCTTTGTGTTGTGGACTATAAAGTTTGAATGTTTTTTGTTGCTGTATAATGACAGTTTATTTTAGATGCAGCAATCACCGGTAGTATAGACGTAAGTACAAGTTAAGGTGTTAAAAAAGAATAGCTATCCAGCCCAGTTTTCTCGGTCTAAATTTCGGTAACTGATGGCTTCTGCCAAATGATGAGGCTGAATGGCTTCACTTCCTTCCAGGTCGGCTACTGTACGTGCTACTTTTAGAATCCTGTCGTAGGCACGGGCAGACAGATTCAACCGGCTCATGGCATCGCGCAATAGGGTGAGCCCTTTAGCATCGGGCTGTGCATAGCGTGAGAGCTGGGAAGAAGTCATTTGTGCATTGCAATGGGTGTTTGGAGTATCAGCAAATCGGGCAGATTGGATTTGTCGGGCTCGTATCACACGTTCGCGTATCATTGCACTGGATTCTCCAGGGCGAGCTTCTGCCAGTTTTTCAAAAGGAACTGGTACGATTTCCACTTGGATATCAATACGGTCGAGTAGGGGACCTGATATACGATTTAGGTATTTTTGTACTTGTCCGGGTGAACATACACAATGGCGTGTGGGGTGATTATAGTATCCGCACGGACATGGGTTCATGGAAGCAATCAGAGTAAAACTGGCTGGAAATTCCAGGGTATATTTGGCACGGGAGATGGTGATGCATCGGTCTTCAAGTGGTTGTCGGAGAATCTCGAGTACACTCCGACTGTATTCTGGTAGTTCGTCAAGAAAGAGGACACCATTGTGTGCCAGACTGATTTCACCAGGTTGGGGAGTGCTTCCTCCTCCTACCATTGCCACTTGCGATACGGTATTATGTGGGCTTCGGAAAGGGCGAATGGCTATAAGCGAAGAGTCTTTGCTAAGTTTGCCCGCAACAGAGTGAATCTTGGTAGTTTCCAGACTTTCTGCTAGTGATAAAGGAGGAAGAATACTGGGTAACCGTTTGGCCATCATCGATTTCCCACTGCCTGGAGCGCCAATCATCAGTAGATTGTGGCCGCCAGCAGCTGCTACTTCGAGGGCACGTTTTACATTTTCCTGTCCTTTTACATCTGCAAAGTCAAAAGGAAATTCGGTTTGATTGCGGTAGAATTCTTCTCGAGTGTTGACAATGGTAGGTTCCAGGGTTTGTGTACCATTGAAAAAGTTGATAACTTCTGTGATGTTATGGACTCCGTATACGTTCAAATTGTTCACTACAGCAGCTTCGCGTGCATTTTGGTAGGGAAGAATAAATCCTTCGAAACCCTGTTCGCGTGCTGCAATAGCTATAGGAAGAGCCCCTTTTATAGGTTGAAGGCTACCGTCCAGACTAAGTTCACCAATTATGAGGTAACGTTGAAGTTTATCGGTTTGGATGGTACCGGTAGAAGCTAGTATACCGATGGCAAGGGGAAGGTCATAGGACGAACCTTCCTTTCGTATATCGGCAGGAGCCATGTTGACTACAATTTGACATGACGGAAATTTGTAGCCGTTTACTTGTAAAGCGGAAACAATACGTTCGTGACTTTCTTTCACAGCGGAATCGGGTAGTCCGACCAGGAAAAAACGGATTCCTCTCGAACTGTTGACTTCTATGGTCACGATGGTGGCGTTGATTCCTTGTACGGCAGCACCGAACAGTTTGGTTAACATGAGGTAATATTAGTTGTTTTTCTTTTCTTTGTCTTCTTTAATAAGCTGAAGAACTTTCTGGTGTAGTTCTTCTCCATAGAGATTGGTTCCCATTACCTTTCGGTTTTGGTCTACCAGAATGTTGGCAGGCAGCTGGTAAATTTTGTTTTGTTTGACTACCTGTGTATTCCAGCCTTTATAATCGCAAACTTCAATCCATTGCTTTGAATCTTCTTTGCATGCCTTGAGCCATGCTTTTTTATCATAGTCTAAAGAAATATTCAATACACGATAGTTCTTGTCTTTTAAATCGGAAGGGATTTTAAATAAAGAATCGCGTCTTGCTATGCTACCAGGATGCCAACTCGCCCAAAAATTGATAAGTGTAAATGTCTTGCCATTACTGCTAGCCCATGTAATGTATTTGTTTTTTCGGTCTTTGCATGAGAAGTAATTTAAGTAATTGGATGAGGATGATTTATTTTTGTTATTAGGAAGAACATGGAATATACTATTGATAATTCGGCAGTCCTTTACTGAGCCGTGAAGTGGTTCGGCCAAAGTCGCTATTTTCTCCAAGTCTGGATTAGGTATTTGCACGAAATACTGATTGAGAATATAAGCTGATGCATACGAGTTTAAATGGTTGCGAATAAACTCTTCTGCCATTTTTACCTCTTCAATGCTGTCGTTGTTCAACTTTTGGATACCGGTGAGGAATTCTCCGTATACTTTGTTATCTCCATCCCCCTGAATAATAGGATGTGAAAAACTGCCTTTTAGTTGCACACGGATAGATTTATCTGCAAAAAAAGGGATTATCTCTCCTTGGGAAGAAACCAGGCGGAATAGAGTGGTGGTGTCGGGGGTAAATGTATAAGTGAATCTTCCGTTTTCAGGGAAGATTGTATCGGTTTTGGATACAGGGTCATCGTAGATTACAACAATTTGCTCTTCTTTTAGGCCTTCCATTTCGCCTTGAAGTTCGAAGTTTGAGGCTTTCTTGCACGATATCATGCCAAATAATGCAAGTAATAAGATCAATTGTGAAGGAGTATGAATTTTCATATTTCTTGTTCTTTCTTGCGAAAATACATAAATAACAGATATCAAGCATGATAAATTGCTCTTATTTTTGAAGAATATAATAAAAAAGCCGGAATACAGAAGTATTCCGGCTTTCCGTGTTATGAGAGAATCAATGATTATTTGATTTCGTTTGCATATTTAGCAAATTCACGGTCATCTGCAGCTTTTGCAGCCAAAGCAGCATCTTTCTGAGCTACTTTTGCCATACTTGATTTAACCAAGTCAGCATTGTTTGTTCTTGCACCAACAACAGCCATCAAGTAGTCTGTGTAAGCATCTGCATTCTTCACTGCGTTCAAAGTATTCTTAGCTTTGTTGTAATCTTTAGCCAAGATCTGAGCCAAAGCTGCTGAGTTAGTCTTAGTGTCACCAAATGCAGCTACAGCTTTGTCATACTGGCCTTGTTTGATGTACAAGTTACCTAAAGCTTCGTTTGCAGTATTTGCACCAGTTGATTTGCTCAAGTAAGTTTCAGCGTTAGCAACATTACCTTTTACTAATTCGCACAAACCGAGGTTAGTGTTTACTTCAGGAGCATTAGCGTTTTTGCTAGCAGCCTGTTTGAAGTAGTTTTCAGCAGCTGCTTTGTCGTTTGCAGCGTAAGCCATCATACCCAAGTTGTTGTATGCACGAAAATCGCTAGGATACAATTCTGTAGTTTTCTTGTAAATAGCTTCCTGACGAGCTTTGTCCTGAGTCAAAGTTGCAGCGTACAATAATTCGTCTACGCTCAATACTTTAGCATCAGTATCAAATGCTTCGTTGATTTCTTCATCGCTGCGTCCGATAACGTCGTAGTTAGCAGTCAAACGAGCGCGACGCAACTGAGGCAGAATTTCGTCAGCCAAAGTTTTGTAAACAGAAGAGATGTTTTTGATTTCAGTTTCACGCTGTTCTGGATCCTGATACATAGAAAGAACACGCAAGATCAAATCTTTGTCCTGAATGCTTGATTTAGAAACCAATTCCTGGAAACCTTCCCAGTCCTGAGCAGTGTAATTAGCTTCTACAGTAGTTTCAATCTTACCTTTCTTCAACTGCTGTTTCATGTATTTTTCAGTGTTGTTCTGACGGTCTTCAGCCAAACCTGTATTCAGTTTCACACCACCATCAGGAGAAGCGTAAGCAGAGATTGTGATATCATTCAGTTTGTAGTTCTTAGTGTCACCAGCTACAGCTACTACCTGTTTGTGGAAGTCTTTCAAACCTTCAGATTTCAATTCGCTTGCACGCAAGTTAGCCTGCTGGATCAAGAACATGATCTGTGCTTCTTTAGCCTGTTTGATGATACGCTGGAATGCGTCTGGAGCCAAAGCAGCGTTAGCAGAACCTACTGTAGGCAATTCAGATGTAGCAATTACACCATCTGCAATTTTTACAGAAGGAATAGTGTATTCTTTCTTTCCCTGTTTGATCTTGAAATCCAAGAACAATTCAGATTTCGCCATTTCTGGAACATAGTCGAAAGAAGCTTTCATTGTGTAAGTACCACCAGCTTTGTAAGCAATAGTTTGGTCATTACCTTGAACTTTTTCTCCCTGGAATACAGCAGCCTGTCCTTTTGCTTCGCCACCATTCCATCTCAAAACTGGAGTAACTTCAACAGTAGCGTTTTTCTTGAAGTACTTTTCAGGGAATTTACCTGTAATAGTAACAGGAACTTTACCACCCACAGCTTCCAGAACTTCTGGGTTAGTAGTGAAGTAGTCAGCAGACAATTCGCCCATCTTACCACATGAAGAAAGGGCAAAGACTAACAATGCCACTAAAGGCAAATACAACTTCTTAATCATGATTTTTTAATATTAGGTTTATAAATATTGTATAATATCTTTGTTTACTCAAATTTATTTGGGGCAAAGATAAGAAAAACTCCCTTATCTGTTGACTTTTATATCTGTTTTTTTTAGCAAATGTGAAGAAAAACTGTCAAAAAAGCTGGAAAAATCTTCTATTTGTCATTTTTTCTTATTCCGGGGATGATGTTCTATAATTTCTTGGCGGAGTCTGCTTCGGTCAATATGTGTGTAAATTTCGGTCGTTCCAATACTTTCATGTCCCAGCATACACTGTATGGCACGAAGATTAGCTCCTCCTTCAAGTAAATGTGTTGCAAAAGAATGTCGGAAGGTGTGGGGGCTGATTTCTTTTGTTAAACCGATTCTACTAGATAGTTCTTTGATGATGTGAAAAACCATGATACGAGAGATGTTTTTCCCAAACCGGCTTATGAAAACGAAGTCTTCAAACTCTGGTTTAATCAAACCTTCTCCTCTGCTGATAAAGTAGTTTTTTAGTTCGGTGATAGCTCGGGGGGAAATTGGAACTAATCGCTGCTTGTTTCCTTTTCCTTCTACTTTTATAAATCCTTCGTTAAGATATAGATCAGATAGTTTCAGGTTGCATAATTCTGAGACTCGTAGTCCACAACTATATAAAGTTTCTAAAATGGCGCAGTTACGTTGTCCTTCCCGGGTACTTCGGTCTATAGAGCCAATCAGACGATCTATTTCTTCTACAGTCAGTACATCAGGCAAATGTTTCCCTATTTGTGGCGCATCCAACAATTCGGTAGGGTCTTGTGCAATGTAGTCTTCTAGAAGTAAATAGTGGTAAAAGGAACGAATGCCAGAAATAATACGTGCTTGCGAGCGAGGGTGTATACCAATGTCGTGTAATCCAGCTACGAATTGCTCCAGATCGTGTAATTTAATATCTGCGTAATGGATGTTTTCCAGTGTCAAATAGGCAAAAAGTTTATCTAGATCGGTAAGGTAAGCTTGTATCGTATTATCAGATAACGACTTTTCCAAGGTTAAGTATTGTCTATACTTTATTATTATCTTTTCATTTTTCTCGTGAGATTTCATTCTTTTTTCGTATATTTGTCGCAAATTTCTCGACAAATGTATGAAAACTTCAGGAGAAAAACAGATATGAACATACAAATCATCAATGGCCCTAATATCAACTTGTTGGGCAAAAGAGAACCTTCCATTTACGGTGCAGTTTCTTTCGAAGATTATCTGCAGCAGCTTAAAGTGAAGTATCCGGAAATAGAGATAGGGTATTATCAGTCGAATGTGGAGGGAGAGATGATTAACCGGCTTCATGAGGTCGGTTTTTCCTGTGATGGGATAATATTGAATGCAGGTGCTTATACGCATACTTCCATCGCTTTGCAGGATGCTATTCGCGCTATTACTGCTCCTGTAATTGAGGTACATATTTCCAATGTCCATGCTAGAGAAGAATTCAGGCATAAGTCTATGATATCTTGTGCGTGCAAGGGAGTTATTTGTGGGTTTGGTTTGGAATCTTATCGACTTGGGGTAGAGGCCCTGTTAACAGAAAGAAATAAATAACTATTTTATATAGAAATAATATGATGCTTAAACAGACTAAAATCGTTGCGTCCATTTCGGATTTGCGTTGTGAAGTGGATTTTATCAGAGACCTTTACAATGCCGGTATGAATGTAGTTCGTATGAATACAGCTCATGCGAATCGTGAAGGCTTTGAGAAGCTAATAGCAAACGTTCGTGAAGTGTCTAACCGTATCGCTATTTTGATGGATACCAAAGGTCCTGAAGTGCGTACAACTGCAAGTGCAGAAGGGCCGATAGATTATAAAATCGGAGATAAAGTAAAAATTGTAGGCAAGCCTGATCAGGAAACAACTCGTGAGTGTATTGCTGTAACTTATCCAGAATTTGTACAGGATCTTTCAGTGGGTGCATCTGTATTGATTGATGATGGAGAGTTAGCACTGGAAGTGAAGGAAAAGGATGCAGATACTTTGTACTGTGAAGTAACCAATGATGCTACATTGGGAAGCCGTAAGAGTGTAAATGTACCGGGAGTACGTATCAACTTGCCTTCTTTAACAGAAAAAGACCGCAATAACATATTGTATGCAATAGAAAAGGATATTGATTATATTGCACACTCTTTTGTCCGCAATAAACAAGATGTATTGGATATCCGCCAAATTTTGGATGAACACAACAGTGGCATTCGCATTATTGCCAAAATTGAAAACCAAGAAGGTGTAGACAACATCGATGAAATTTTGGAAGTAGCAGACGGAGTAATGGTTGCTCGTGGCGACTTGGGTATTGAAGTTCCTCAAGAACGTATTCCGGGCATTCAGCGTATGTTGATTAAGAAATGTATTTTGGCAAGAAAACCGGTTATTGTAGCAACTCAGATGTTGCACACTATGATTAATAATCCTCGTCCGACTCGTGCAGAAGTTACTGATATTGCCAATGCAATTTATTATCGTACCGATGCTTTGATGTTGAGTGGTGAAACTGCATATGGAAAATATCCGGTAGAGGCTGTTAAAACAATGGCTAAGATTGCTGCACAGGCAGAAAAAGACAAGATGGAAGAAAATGATATTCCTATCCGTCTGACTCCGGAAAATGCAGATGTAACTGGATTCTTGGCAAAACAAGCCGTACGTGCTACTAATTTATTGCCGATTCGTGCAATTATTACAGATAGTTTCAGTGGCTTGACAGCACGTAGTTTGGCTGCTTATCGTGGAAAATATCCAGTATTAGCTGTTTGCTATAATGAAAAGACTATGCGCCATTTGGCTCTTTCTTACGGTGTGGAAGCTATTTATATGCCAGAAAAAGCAAATGGTCAGGAGTATTACTTTACAGCTCTCCGTAAATTGTTGAACGATGGTGTGCTGTCGGAAACAGACATGGTAGCATACTTGAGTGGTGGTAAGGCTGGAACAAAAACATCATTCCTTGAAATTAACCAGGTAGGTGATGTGTTGAAAAACGCTGATGAATACGTGTTGCCAAACCGTAACCGTTACCTCTAAGTAATAATTGTATGAAAGAAACGGACGCTCTGGATGAGTATATACTTCAACATATAGATGAAGAAGGAGATTATCTGAAAGCATTATATCGGGCGACGCATGTAAAATTATTGCGTCCCCGTATGGCTTCAGGGCATCTGCAGGGACGTATGTTGAAAATGTTTGTGCGCATGATACGTCCGAAACAAGTACTTGAGATAGGTACTTATAGCGGATATTCCGCTCTCTGTCTGGCAGAAGGATTGGAGGAAGGAGCAATGCTCCATACCTTCGAGATCAATGATGAACAGGAGGATTTTACTCGTCCGTGGCTGGAAGGTTCTCCGTATGCTGATAAGATAAAGTTCTATATTGGCGATGCTCTGGAGATTGTGCCAGGGATGGATATAACCTTCGATATGGCATTTGTAGATGGGAACAAGCGTTTTTATGTAGAATATTATGAAATGATTCTGCAGAAGATGCATTCGGGGGGTTACATTATCGCCGACAATACGTTGTGGGATGGACATGTGCTCGAAGAACCGCATCATACAGATACGCAAACCATCGGAATAAAGAAATTCAATGATTTAGTAGCAGCTGATACGCGTGTGGAGAAGGTTATTCTCCCTTTGCGTGACGGGCTGACTATCATACGTAAAAAGTAATAGATATGGAAACAACCAGACAAAATAAGATTGCTCGTCTTATTCAGAAAGAATTGAGCGAAATATTCTTGTTGCAGACTAAGGCAATGTCGGGAGTACTGGTATCGGTCAGTGTAGTTCGTATCAGTCCGGATATGAGTTATGCGCGTGTATATTTAAGTATATTTCCTTCGGAGCGTAGCGAGGAAATTGTAAAGAATATCAATGACAATATGAAGTCCATTCGTTTTGAGTTGGGCAATCGTGTTCGTCATCAATTACGTATCATTCCGGAGTTGAAGTTCTTTGTGGATGACTCGTTGGATTATGCTGCACATATTGATGAGTTACTGAAAAAGTAATAATTGAAATAAACAATAAACAATTGACAATTGGCCACTGAATGTAGACAAAGGAAGCAGACAAATAGTAGACGCGAACTTTGTACATCAATGGTCAATTGTTTGTTTTTGATTGTTAATCATTTGTCCTCAATAGAATATGAACTTCCCTTTTTATATAGCCAAGAGATATCTTTTTTCAAAGAAATCGCATAATGCGATCAATGTTATTTCTGCCATTTCGGTGTGTGGAGTCGCATTGGCTACATTGGCTTTGGTGTGTACACTTTCTGTATTCAATGGCTTTCAAGATTTGGTTGCTACTTTCTTTACGGCATTCGATCCGCAGTTGAAAGTAACTGCTGTAAAAGGAAAGGTTTTCGATGGACAAGATCCTAGAATATTGCAGATACGAGAGTTTCCGGAAGTTGAATTGTGCTCAGAATCTCTGGAAGATAATATTATGGTGCAGTATCAGGATAAGCAGACAATGGCTGTATTAAAGGGTGTAGAAGATAATTTTGATCGTCTTACCCCCATAGACAGTATTTTATTTGGAAGGGGAGAGTTAATTCTTCACGATGAAGTGGCAGACTATGCCATTCCCGGCATTCAACTACTTTCTACTCTGGGGGCAAGTATCCGTTTTCTTGATCCTCTCGAAATCTATGCTCCTAAACGAGGAGCTAAAGTCAATTTAGCTAATCCGTCTACAGCTTTTTCTACGGGACAGTTATTTTCTTCAGGTCTGGTCTTTGCTGTCAATCAGGAAAAATATGACGGTTCTTACATCCTTACTTCCTTAAGATTTGCCCGTGACCTGTTTCAGTATACTTCAGAAGTCAGTGCCATTAATTTGAAATTAAAGCCAGAGGCTGATACAGATGCTGTGAAAGAAAAAATAGAACAGATTTTGGGAGAAGACTTTTGTGTATCCGACCGATACGAGCAGCAGGCAGATACTTTCCGTATCATGGAAATAGAAAAACTTATCTCTTACCTCTTCCTTACCTTTATTTTAGTCATTGCTAGTTTTAATGTTATTGGTTCATTATCGATGCTTATTATAGACAAGCGGGACGATGTGAATACATTACGAAATTTAGGAGCCAATGATAATCAGATTGTCCGTATTTTCCTGTTCGAAGGTCGTATGATTTCCTTTATCGGAGCTTCACTTGGTGTAGTATTAGGTTTGTTCTTATGTTGGCTACAGCAGAAATATGGCCTGATAGCCTTAGGAAGTTCGGGAACTTTTGTGGTAGACGCCTATCCTGTAAGTGTACATCTGACAGATGTAATAGTGATTTTCATTACAGTATTGGCCGTAGGTTTTCTTTCTGTATGGTATCCGGTACGTTTCTTGAGCAAGCGATTGTTGAAGTAAAACTTGTATCGATATATGTGATGAACACTGCATTACAGGCTGCATAGAAACAAGAGTGTCATTCGGAATGAAATGCAGTCGAGTAATCTCTTCCTTATTATATTCCGAATGACAATTTTATATTCTTTATATATACATAGACTAACTTCTTATTTTATCTTCAAAAGCCGAAAGAGCAGCTTTGGCACCTTCTCCCATAGAGATGATAATCTGTTTATAAGCCACATCCGAGACATCGCCGGCAGCATAAATACCAGGCACGGACGTGCGGCAGTTACGATCGGTTAGAATCTCCCCGACACGGTTTACTTCCACTATCTCTTTAAACAACTCGCTATTGGCAGAGAGCCCTATTTGTATGAAGACACCATCGAATGGCATTTGCATTTCTTCACCGTTTTCCCGGTTCTTCAGCCTTAATGCATTCATTGAATTTCCGTCGCCTATCATTTCAAGGGTTTGTGTACTTGTCAATACTTTTACATTGGAAAGTGTACGCAGTTTATGTTGAAGGACGGTATCTGCCTTCAGGTTATCCATAAATTCAATAACTGTTACTTCCGAACAGATTCCTGCCAAATCGATAGCTGCTTCTACTCCCGAGTTTCCTCCTCCGATTACTGCTACTTTCTTGCCTTTATAAAATGGTCCGTCACAATGCGGACAGAATGCAACTCCCCGTCCGATATATTCAGTCTCTCCCGGTACGTTCAGTTTTCTCCACGATGCTCCGGTTGCAATAATCAGAGACGGTGCACGAAACTCTTCACCACCTTTAGTACGAAGTATTTTTTCGTTTCCTTCTACTATACATTCTTCAATTTTACGGTTATCATAAATGTCGATATGATATTCCTCCAAATGTTTGCGTAGATTACCAGCTAAGTCTTTTCCTGTAGTATATGCTACTGAAATGAGGTTTTCTATACCTACGGTCTCATTAACTTGTCCTCCTATCTGTCCCGCTATGAGTGCAACTTTCAATCCTTTTCGTGCCGAATAGATAGCGGCTGATGCTCCGGCCGGACCTCCACCAGCTATCAATATATCGAAGTGACGGGTAATAGGAGTGCTATCTTTTATATCGGTAGTTTCTGTGTTGGCTTCCAGTTTATCTAACAGCTCGCCGAAAGAGCTTCTTCCAATATGCAGTCTTTCTTTACCGAGGAATACGGTGGGAACTGCTTGTATTTTAAGATGATCGCTTTCTTCCGGAAACAAAGCTCCGTCAATAGCTGTATGTTTAATTTGAGGATTCAACAGTGCCATCAGATTGAGTGCCTGTACTACATCGGGACAGTTTGTGCAGCTGAGCGACATGTATGTAGTCAGCTGGATATTTCCCTGCAATCGCTTTAAGCGATTAAGTGTTACTATATCCGGAAGGTTCTTGCCTTTCCCATCAGCATTAAGTATCGCAAGAATCAGCGAACTGAATTCGTGTCCGCCTGGTACTGCTTTGAAGCAGACTCCGGTGTCCTCTCCATTTTTCAGAATGTGAAATTCCAGACTTTCTCCCTCTGCTATGCGGCAAGAGAGTTTGTCCGAGCAGGAAGCTGTGTCCTCTAATAATTCTAGTAAATCCGTGCGGGACTCATGCCCCGCACGTACTTTTATGTCGAATACATAGTCGGCTTCCAGTGCTCTGAAGAGAGTTTTCAGTTGTTCTTTCAATGATGCATCCAACATAACTCCTCCTTTCCTGTTTAGATTTTACCAACAAGGTCGATACTTGGCTTCAGAGTTTCTGCTCCTTTCTTCCATTTAGCAGGGCAGACTTCACCGTCGTGTGCTGCTACAAACTGAGCTGCTTCTACTTTACGCAACAATTCGTCCGCGTTACGGCCAATGCTGTTATCTTGTATTTCTACTAACTTAATCAAACCTTCCGGATTTACCACGAAAGTACCGCGATAAGCCATACCGTCTTCTTCAATCATTACGCCAAATGCGCGCGATAAGGCTCCGGTAGGATCGGCTAGCATCGGATATTGAATTTTACGGATGCTTTCAGATGCATCATGCCATGCTTTGTGCACAAAATGCGAATCAGTGCTTACAGAATAAACTTCCACTCCCATTGCTTTGAATTGCTCGTATTTCTCTGCCATATCTACCAGTTCGGTAGGACACACGAAAGTAAAGTCAGCAGGGTAGAAAAAGAAAATAGCCCATTTACCTTTCAAATCTTCGTTTGATACTGTAACAAACTTTCCGTTATGATATGCCTGTACTTTAAACTCTGGAATTCTTGAATTGATGATTGTTGTCATAAGCTCTATGTTTTATATTATAAATTTGTAATTATTACAATGCAAAGGTAAAGTAACTGCCAAGGGATAGCAATACCTAATTATAGGTATTTTATATTTGTAATAGTTACAATCAAATAAAGATAGAGCAATACAGGAGGCTAGATAGACTAAAAAGATATACCAATAAAAGAGGATAGAGAAGAATATTGTTACTCTAAAGAAATGCTGCGCACATGAATCTGTTCGTGTAGAAATACCGAGGCTGATTCCTGAAATTTATCGACAGATTCAGTAGTAAGAAACTCACATTTTCCTCCAGTAGCGCAACGTTCTTTCATTTCCGGGTGACGATGCAGATAATCTTTCAGGCTTCGGCTGACGTATTCTCCTTGTGCAACAAGGCGGATATGTGCAGGAGTAAAGGTTCTGATCTTGTCCATAAGTAGCGGATAATGCGTACATCCTAAGATAATAGTGTCAATATCCGGATCTTTTTCAAGTAGTTGATTGATATATTTTTGAACAAAATAATCTGCTCCTTCCTGGTCAAATTCATTATTTTCTACCAAAGGTACCCACATAGGACAAGGAACTCCCGTAACATGAATGTCGGGAAACAGTTTGCGGATTTCAAGGGGATAAGATTCTGACTTGACTGTACCGGCGGTAGCCAGCAATCCTACGTGACGGCTTTCGGTCAGCTGACCGATACACTCGGCTGTAGGTCGTATAACCCCCAGTACTCTTCGGCTTGCATCCAGATGTGGAAGATCATTTTGCTGTATGCTTCTCAACGCTTTTGCCGAAGCTGTATTGCATGCGAGAATGACAAGCGGACATCCCAGCTCGAAGAGTTTTCTGACAGCTTGCAGGGTAAATTCGTATACCACCTCAAAAGAACGTGTACCGTATGGCGTACGTGCATTATCTCCCAAATAAATATAATTATATTCCGGAAGCAGTTCTCTGAACTTGTTGAGAATAGTCAGTCCTCCATAGCCGGAGTCGAATACGCCGATAGGTCCTGTCTGTACATGCATGGTGAGAAGTTTTTTGGATAGGTTATAAAGAATAGCGAAGAATCTCGAACAGAGAGCACGTATTATGTGCAACGAGATTCTTCGCTATTGTTCAGAATGACAATATAGTCTTCTTAATATTACTGAACCGGAGCAGCAGCCGGAGTAGCCGGAACAGCAGTCAGGCTGATACCCAATTTAGTTTTGATGTCATTAGTTACATCTTTTGATACAGTTTCATCGATATAAGGAATATCAGTTCTGTTCAAGTCGAATACATAAGTATATCCGCCGGCAGCACCTACAGCTTTCACAGCATCTTCCATTTTTTTGTAGATAGGCTCCATCATTTCACCATAAGCCTTTTGCAATTGCTGCTGTGCTTCCTGCTGGAACTGCATTCCTTTTTCAGACATTTCCTGCAATTCTTTTTGACGACGTTCCTGAATATTCTGTGGCAGTGATTTCTGTTCCTGCTGATATTCTGCATACTTTTTGTTAAACTCGTCAGAAGCACGTTTTATTTCGTCTTCGTACTGTTTCTGCATAGTCTGAATGTCAGTCTGTGCTTTTGCATATTCTGGCATAACTGGGATAATGTCCATTGACTTGAAGTGTGCAAACTTCTGTGCGAAGACACTCATCGGAGCGATGAGTAAAAGTAAAAAAGCAATTTTCTTCAACATAATTCTTAGTTTCTATATTTGTTTATAATTATTCTTGTTTACGATTGTGCAAATGTATAAAATTAATTTGAATATCCTAATTTCGAAAGAATTTCATTACTGATATCAATGCGCGGAGAAGCAAATATCATGCTTTGTGCCGATGCCCGGTCCAATACAACATCGTATCCAACCTGAGTGGCTACTTCTTTTACGGCATTGTAGATAGCATCCTGAATAGGAGTAATCAGTTCCTGACGTTTTTTCATGATGGTACCTTCCGGTCCAAAATAATTCTTACGCAATTCGGCCGCTTCTTTTTCTTTTCCTACAATTGCTTCTTCTCTGGCAGTTTTTTGTGCCGCAGTCAGCGATTCTGCATCTTTCTGGTAGCTTTCATAAAGTTTCTTTGCTTCTGCTGTCTTGGCTTCTATTTCGCTTTGATACTGTTTGGAAAGAACTTCCAATTGTTGGTTAGCCTGTTCGTAAGCCGGAATCTGTTTCAAGATATACTCCATATCAATCAAGGCAAAGCGTTGTGCATTTGCTGTCATCATACAAGCTATAAATAACACGGTAGATAGAATAAATCTTTTCATAGGCCAAATATAATTAAGGGTTAAGAAAAAAAGAATGAAGAATTAAAAATGAAAGAAACAGTCTGTTCAATCTATTCCCCATTCTTGATTCTTCATTCTCTGAATATTTTAGAATTCTTGTCCGATAATGAAGTGGAACTGGCTTCCACCATACTGTGTCGAACCGTTAATCTTATCAAATCCGTATGCCCAGTCAATACCCATCATACCAATCATCGGGAGGAAGATACGTACACCGACACCGGCAGAGCGTTTCAAACTGAATGGATTGAATTTTCCAACTTCTGTCCATGCATTACCTGCTTCTACGAAGCCCAGTGCATAGATACTGGTTGAGTTTTCAAGCATCAGCGGGTAGCGCAATTCTGCACCCAAACGAATATAAGCGTAACCTTCACTTCCGTAAGGAGTCAGGGCTCCATTTTCGTAACCACGCAATGCAATCGTTTCCGAAGCGTAGTTGTAGCTGTATCCTGTCATACCGTCACCACCTACATAGAATGTTTCAAACGGAGAACGTTTGTATTTGTTGAAGTGACCCAAAATACCAAATTCGGTACGTGTCATGATTACCGGACATTTCTGGATATCCATCAGCGCTGTATAGGTCTTGGCTTTAAATTTCCATTTGTGATATTCAATCCATTTATACATGCTGGCTGCGTCTTCGTAATTGTCCTTTCCGTATGTGGAATAATCTTTATTGCTAAATAAAGAATACGGAGGAGTAATTTGCAGTGAAGCACTGAACTCGGAACCATAACGTGGGAAAATAGGATTGTCGGTAGAGTTACGTGCCAAGGTCAGGTTCAGGCTTAAGCTATTACAGTTACCGGTATTCATGTACTGACCGTTGTTCAACATAATGTACAGATAGCTCCAGTCTTTCAGCATAAAGCGTTGGTAAGACAGCTCGGCAGACAGTGTAAAGTAGTCATCCGGCCATCTCAGACGCTTACCCCATCCTACGGAAACACCAAACATCTTGATAGACTTGTCCGGGTCGTAGTAAGATTCGTAGTTATTGTAATATCCACCGTACATATTGCCGTAGCCGTACAGATAGTTATAATAGTTGTTCATATAAGCCGAGTTATAATACTGGCTGCTGACGTCGGTCTGTATAGAGTAGAATGCCGATACAGAGAATGACGTCGGGCGTTTTCCTCCAAACCAAGGGTCGAAGAACGATACACTATACGACTGATAGTACTGACCGTTGGTCTGCCCGCTGATGGTTAAAGTCTGTCCGTCACCCTGTGGCAGGAATCCGCGGTAGTTATCATTCTTGCGGAATAAGTTGGCAAATGAGAAGTTGGTAAATTTCAAACTCAGTTTACCGATAACACCAGTCTGTCCCCAACCTGCCGAGAACTCTACCTGGTCATTGGCTTTCGATTCCAGTTTCCAGTTGAGGTCTACTGTTCCGTCTTCCGGATTAGGCTTGATTCCCGGGTCTATATTTTCAGGGTTAAAGTGTCCCATCTGAGCAATTTCACGGTAAGAACGTTCGATAGCCTCTTTACTGAAGAGGTCTCCCGGACGCACACGCAGCTCACGGCGTACAATATTTTCGTACAAACGGTCGTTACCATTGATACGCACATGTTTGATTGTAGCCTGCGGACCTTCTACAATACGCATTTCCAAGTCGATAGAGTCGTTGTTGATATTTACTTCTACCGGATCAAGGTGGAAGAAGACATATCCGCGGTTGTAGTAGTTGTTGCCGATAGCATCTTCATCACTGTTGATACGTTCATTCAGTAATTTCTGGTTATATACATCACCATGTTTCATGCGGAGCTGTTGGCTCAGCAAGTCCGAAGGATACACCGTATTACCTACCCAGGTAATGTTTCTCAGGTAGTATTTTGTACCTTCTTCGATTTTCATGTATACATCAACCGTCTTTTCATCATAAACAGATACACTGTCTTCTACGATTTGGGCGTCACGATATCCCAACTCGTTATATTTTTCGATAATTTTCTGTTTATCTTCTTCGTATTTTTCTTCAATGAATTTCTTGGTGCGGAACAAGTTGATGAGTTTACCTTTTTCGTTGGTTTTCTTCATCACACGTTTCAGCTTTTTATCGCTCAGCACAGAGTTTCCCTCGATGGTAATCTTATGTACCTTTACTTTGGCTTTCTTGTCGATATTTACATCTACGTAAACTTGTTCTTTATTTGCAGTATCCTCACGTTCTATAATGTTGACTTCTGCATTTTTAAATCCCTTTTCGTCGAAATGTTTCTTGATAATGATTTTGGCACGGTCTATCATGTTCGGAGTAATCTGCATACCCTTAACCATGTTTCCCAGTTTCTGCTGTAAATCTTCACGTTCGCTCTTTTTCACTCCATGAAAAGCGATATCGGTGATTCGCGGACGTTGAGTCAGCTGAATGCGCAAATAAATCTTATTTCCTTCAATCTTGTCTGCTACAATTTTCACGTCGGAGAACAAGCCGTGACGCCAGTATCGTTTTACGGCACTGGTAATGTCGTCTCCGGGCACAGTAATCGTTTGTCCTACAGCTAAACCAGATATGCCAATCAGGACATAGTCTTCGTAATTCTTAATACCATCCACTTTGATATCGGCTATTTCGTATTTTTTCGGAGTTCCGTTATACAGAATAACCGGAGTATCGCTGTTAGTCGTTGTATTATTCTCCTGTGCATATCCGTTTGTGGTAAAACAGAATACACTTGTCAGAGTCAATAGGATGAGGGAAAAACAGTATCGCATCTTTACTTTAATATTTGTTCACTTGTTTTGCCAAATCGGCGTTCTCTTCTTTGATAATCACAAATAGCTTTATATAACTCTTCAGCTTTGAAATCCGGCCAGAATGTATCACAGAAATACAATTCCGAGTAGGCACATTGCCAAAGCAGATAGTTGCTGAGTCGGATTTCTCCACCTGTACGTATCAGCAGTTCCGGATCCGGCATATAGTTTGTTGCCAAATGCTCGTCTATAGTTCGGTCGGTAATGCTGTTGATATCCAGTTCTTTATTTGCTACTTTCCGGGCTATGTTTTTTACAGCTTCAGTCAGTTCCCATTTTGAAGAATAGCTTAAGGCCAATGTGAGACACATCCCCGTATTACCGGATGTTCGCTGTATGCAATGGTTAAGACGTTCCAACACGTTGGCCGGGAGTTTATCTGTGTCGCCTATGATACGGAAGCGGATGTTGTTTTTCATGAACGTTTCCTCTTCAAGAGAGTCCATAAGCAGATTCATCAATGCAGACACTTCCTCTGCCGGACGATTCCAGTTCTCGGTAGAAAAAGTGTACAGAGTGAGATATTTCACACCCAGTTTCGCTGCTTCTTCGGTAATGACGTGTACGGTTTCCGCTCCTGCCTGGTGTCCAACGGTACGTATTTCTCCCCGTTGTTTAGCCCAGCGTCCGTTTCCATCCATGATGATGGCAATGTGTGCCGGAATCCGTGTCCTGTCTATTTGTTCTTTATATGACATAGCGTATAAGTTCAAGGTTGATAGTTTACCATTTTGGTGCAAAGCCCAAATGATTGATTCGTCCTCTGCTCATTGAGCCGTCGCCCCAGATAATCCAGATGAAATTATGCTCATCTACAGTACAAGAGTAGCTTTGAGTTTCTGCATATCTTTCAGTGAAGGTCTTGTCATCCTCTGTCGGTTTGGCGAATGTTTCATGGATAGCAATGTTATCCCAGCTTAATCCGTTGTCTGTTGAGCTGTAGAGTAATGCAAATGCTTCATGAGCACCGTCGGATGCCTTTGATGCACCACCAAATGCATATAGTTTTTTATTGTAATAAATCATAGTTGGGTTAGTGATATTAGGACAACTCAATGTATCTGGCTGTGTATAGGTTATCCATGAGTTATCACTCGACAGACGGCTGCATACAATACCGGTTTTTTCGCTTGCCGTTTCTCCGCTACTCATTACTATCGTACGATAGAGTGTATTATTGTGTGATGCGGGTACTGTGACAGCAGAAAACGGTTGTGCAGTTGCAGGGAATATAATCGGTGCAGAGCCATCGCCGTCGTCTGTGCAAGAATAAGCTTCATTGCTTACAGTCAGGCTGGTAAAGGTCTTTTCGGTGTTGGCTTTGCGGGCATATAAAGTGGTATTATAACCGGAAATCAGTTGTGAAAAACCTTCAGTGGCATTTGCAACCTGAATTTCTTCATAGCCATTTGTTGTCAATTTGTACAATTTGCTTTGTGCAAGGAAATAGATTTCATTATTCCATAAAGTGGCAGAATAAGGATCTGTATTTTGAGGAAGCGGAGTTTCCATTTCCTGCCATGCGCCCGGAACAGCACCCGAGAAATCGCTGTTGTAGCTGATTGTAGTGTACTGAAGTGTTGGAGCTCCGTTGGCTGTACCAAATACATAAATCTTATTGTCTTTGTAGATGGCTTTCTGTTCTGTCAGGTCGGTAGTGAATGTATGTGTATCGTATACAGAGTGCCAAATCAATGAATCCGGATCCTGGGTATGTAAGTTCACTTTAACTGTATATGGACGTCCTTTAGACATATCGTATGCAGTCACCTGGAATTGAAGCGGACCGAATGAGAAGTCAATAGAGTCGGTGCTGGTCCATAAAGTATCAGTCGGTTCACTATCAGCCGATTTTTTCTTTCCGTATAAAATATAGTTGCTGTCTGCTGTAATATTGGTAATTACTTTTGAGATGTCTGTACCGACAGGTAGTGAATCCTTATTTTCAATAGTTCTGTTTATCTGGTCAATAGTAAAAGGATAGTCCGACATATCTACTGCATCATAGTAAATAGAATCGTTCCCTTCTTTATCTTTTCCTGTTACTTTTACTTTCAGTGTGCCCAGTGAAAACGATTTGATACTGGAATCGGAACTGTATGTTATTTCTGTTACCTCAGTATCCAGACACGAGGTAAATGTAGAAGTTGTTAAAAACAAGCCGACGAGGGCTGGTAAAAACTTTATTTTCATTTGCAAATGATTTCTATTATTACAAGTTGCAAAAGTAGAAAGTTTTTTTTCGAATCACCACTTTTGTGTCAAGTTTTATATAAAATTATGGATAAACGTGCCTTTTTTATCTGCCATTCAGAAGATTTTATCCGCAATAGAATGTAATGGAAACTTATGGATGTATGATGGAATGAGACTGGATACACAGGTAGATGGGATAAGTAAGGACTTTTAACCGACGTCGTCGGACGGTCATTCGGCGATGTCGTTTTTATATCCGGCACCGCCGGCTGTTCGGCCGACGACGCCGGATGAAGAAAAGAATTTGTATTTTAAATATATTTATCTGATTATAAACTGTTTTCTTTTGGGATATAATGTGCGGTGGTAACTCCGCCCCGTTCGAAGTAAGTAGCCTGTATTCCAGCTGGAATAAGAGGGGCCTTTACACCTTGTTGCAGAGAAGTACGGGAATGTTCCACATAGATTTCGTCCCAATATCCACTGTCGATAAAACTTTGTAAGAGCCGACTTCCTCCTTCGACCAGCAGCGACTGGATTTTCTGTCCGTACAGATAATCGGCTATCTGGGGAATAATGGACCGGTTAAAATCCAGCCGGATGTAGCGGATAGCGTCTGTAGACTCTTTTTCACGATTGGTAAAGACACAGGTGGGAACCGAACCGTCGAACAGTTTCAGCGAAGAAGGAAGGGTTAATTCTTTGTCGATTACAAGACGAAGCGGATTTTTTCCGTACCAATGGCGTGTTGTCAGTGACGGATTGTCGAGTAAAGCCGTTTTCCTTCCTACAAGAATAGCCTTATGCTCTGCACGCTGTTTATGTACGTACATGGACGTGAGTGGAGTAGATAAAACTACCGGGCTGCCTCCTTCACGAAGAATGTCGATAAACCCATCGCTCGACTGTGCCCATTTTAATGTGATATAAGGACGTTTTCGAGTATTGAAAGTGATGAAACGTCTGATGAGTTCCTGGCATTCTTTTTCTAAGACCCCTACTGTAACCTGAATTCCTGCATCCTGTAATTTACGTATTCCTCTGCCTGCTACCAGCGAGAAAGGGTCTACGCAGCCAATCACTACCCGAGGGATACCTTTACTGATAATCAGGTCGGCACATGGTGGTGTCTTGCCGTAGTGTGAACAAGGTTCCAGACTGACATAGATGGTCGATTCTTTGAGTAACGCTTCGTCTTTTACCGAGCGGATGGCATTGACTTCGGCGTGACCTTCTCCACAGCAGATATGGTATCCTTCTCCAATGATACGGTCTTTGTACACGATGACGGCTCCTACCATGGGATTAGGAGCTGCATTGCACAATCCGTTTCGTGCAAGCTGTATACAGCGGCTGATATATTTTTCGTCTTTTGTCATCATCTTGTATTTTATTTTTAAATTTGCATATTATGCATCCTATTTACACATATATAAAAAATACATTGTCTGGAATTTATCCCGACACAGAGACTTCTGCTTTGGCGAAATGGATATTGACTGAGTTATTCCAATTCTCGGTGACAGAACTTTATACAGGCAAAGATATGAATTTTCCGGAGGATAACCGGAGAAAACTGGAGGAGATTCTGGAGCGCTTGAAACGTTATGAACCGTTGCAGTATATCATCGGTGAGGTTTCGTTTGCCGGTCTGTGTCTGGAAGTAACGCCCGATGTACTGATTCCGCGTCCTGAAACTGCGGAACTGATAGACTGGATTGCTGCGGACTATCCCCGTGGGGGAGTCCGTATCTTGGATATCGGAACAGGAAGCGGATGCATTCCGATTGCTTTGGCAAACCGTCTGCTGGAGGTACAGGTTACTTCGTGGGATGTTTCGGAAAAGGCTTTGCAGGTAGCTGCACGGAATGCAGACAAGAATAAAGCCCGTGTTTTGCTGGAAAGAGTCGATGTGTTGTCTGCTGATATTCCTTCGGTGCAGGTGGATGTATTGGTCAGTAATCCTCCTTACATTACGGAGAGTGAGCGGGCGGAGATGGAGCGTAATGTGCTCGACTGGGAACCGGAACTTGCTCTTTTTGTGCCCGATACCGATCCTTTGCTGTTTTACCGGCGGATAGCGGAAATCGGACAGCAGATATTGTGCGAAGGAGGAACTTTATATTATGAAATAAACCGTGCATACGGCCCGGAAACTGTGGCATTGCTGCAGAAGATGGGGTATGGGCAAATTGAACTGAGAAAAGATTTGTCTGGCAACGACCGTATGATTAAGGCTGTTAAAACCATTTTATGAAAGAATATACGGAAGCAGAACTGAAATATAAGGCCGAAGCCTATTGCTCAAAATCAGAGCATTGTCCGGCAGAGGTAAGGGAAAAGTTGCGTCAGTGGGGCGCAGAGCCGGAAGTGGCGGAACGGATTCTTTCCGGTTTGGCAAAAGACCGCTTTCTGGATACCTCCCGTTTTTGTCGGGCTTTTGTGCGCGATAAGTATCGCTTCAATCAGTGGGGAAGGATGAAGATTGTACAGGCCTTGCGCATGAAGCAACTTCCTTCTGAGGATATAGAGGCCGGGCTGGAAGAAATTGACGAAGAAGAGTACAACAATGTGCTGAAATCGTTGCTGGCGCAGAAAGCCAGAGGCTTGAAAGCCGGAAGCGACTATGAACGGAATTCAAAACTGATTCGTTTTGCGGTGAGCCGCGGATTTGCGATGGACGAAGTGTTACGTTATATCAGACAAACGGATGAGTTTCTGGACTGACTGGAAAGACTTTTTCTTTCCTCGTTTTTGTGTAACTTGCGGCAGACCGTTGCTGGCAGGAGAGAAGGCCTTGTGTGTATCTTGTATATCCGGCCTTCCTTATACAGGACTGGGGAATACATCCGGCAATGAAATGGAACGTTGCTTTTGGGGACGCTTCCCGGTAGAACGGGCTACCTCTTTGTTCTTTTATAAGAAAGACGGTCATGTAGCACAGATTCTGTATGGGATGAAATATAAGGGCCGCAAAAAGCTTTGCTTGCAAATGGGGAGGCTGATGGCGGAAGAACTGAAACCGTCAGGATTCTTCGACGGTGTAGATTATCTGCTTCCCGTTCCTTTGCATCCGTCGCGTAAGAAAAGAAGAGGATATAATCAGAGCGAACTGCTGGCTCAAGGCATTTCCATGTATACTCATATTCCACTTTGTACAGAAGCGGTATGCCGTATTCATAACAATGAAAGCCAGACACACAAGAGCGGGTTCGAACGATGGCAGAATGTATCACAACTTTTTCGGGCTACCGGTGCTGCACAATCGTTAAGTCATACTCATGTAATGATTGTTGATGACGTACTCACTACAGGAGCCACTCTGATTTCCTGTGCCGATGCTTTGGCGCAGGTAGAGGGGATACGGATTAGTGTCGTTACGCTTGCCTGGGCTAAATAGAATCGTCTGATAATTTTTTCATAAAAATAATGATTCATTATTTTCTTATACCAATGTATTTCCATAATTTTGCAGAAATGTTTATTAGATAATTGCTAATTATGAAAGCTTTGGAAAGATTATTCGCAGAAAAGTTACTGAAGGTAAAAGCTGTTAAGATTCAGCCAGCAAATCCGTTTACTTGGGCATCAGGTTGGAAGTCTCCTATTTACTGTGACAACCGTAAGACTTTGTCTTATCCTGCTCTACGTAACTTTGTTAAGTTGGAGATTTGTCGTGTGATTCTTGAAAAATTCGGAGAGGTGGATGCCATTGCGGGTGTAGCTACAGGAGCTATCGCACAGGGAGCATTGGTTGCCGAAGAATTAAACCTTCCGTTCGTTTACGTTCGTTCAAGTCCAAAGGATCATGGATTGGAAAACTTAATCGAAGGCGAATTGCGTCCGGGTATGAAAGTTGTAGTAGTAGAAGACTTGATTTCTACAGGTGGAAGCAGCTTGAAGGCTGTTGAAGCTATCCGTCGCGACGGTTGCGAAGTGATTGGTATGGTTGCTTCATTTACTTATGGTTTCGATGTTTCTGTAGAAGCATTTAAACATGCAAAAGTAGAATTGGTTACACTGACTAACTACAATGCAGTATTGGATGCAGCATTGAAAACTGATTATATCAACGAAGAAGATATTCCGGTATTACAGGCTTGGAGAGAAGATCCTTCTCACTGGACAGGAAAATAAGTAAAGTTTTTCTTATTAAATAATAGAGGCACGGATTACACGGAGCTCACGGTTTGGAGAATGAACCGTGTTTGTCCTTGCAATCCGTGTTCTTTTTTTTAATTGTTATGGTAAAGTTTGAAAGTGAAGTAAAGCATGTTCCTTATAGCCAGGAACGAGTATATACAAAATTGGCCGATTTGAATAATCTGGCTTCTGTACGTGAACGTTTGGATTTGCTGAAAGACAAGTTGGAAGGAAAACTGGAAGATATGTCGTTCGACCAGGATTCGCTTACACTGAAGGTGCAGGGCATTAGTCTGACGTTGCGTATCGTGGAGCGTGAACCAATGAAGTGTATTAAATTTGAAGGAGACAAGACACCCATTCCTTTGAACTTGTGGATACAGATTCTGCCGGTTACCGATGTGGAAGCGAAAATGAGAGTGACAATTGGGGCAGAAGTGAATATGTTTATGAAAGCAATGGTATCCAAACCGCTGAAAGAAGGAGTGGATAAACTGGCAGACATGCTGGCTATGATACCTTATTAATAGTTTGATTATGGCTCAGAAACTTTGGGAAAAAAATGTGCAGGTAAATGCCGAAATCGACCGCTTTACAGTAGGGCGCGACCGTGAACTGGATATTTATCTGGCTAAGCATGATGTATTGGGCTCGATGGCTCATATTACCATGCTTGAGAGTATAGGCTTGTTGACAGCAGAAGAACTGAAGGTGTTGCTGGAAGAACTGAAAGCGATTTATGCTTCTGCAGAAAGAGGAGAGTTTGTGATAGAGGATGGTATAGAAGATGTTCATTCTCAGGTGGAATTGATGCTGACCCGTAAACTGGGAGATGTAGGAAAGAAAATCCATAGTGGACGTTCGCGCAACGATCAGGTTTTGCTCGACTTGAAGTTGTTTACCCGTGAGCAGTTGAGAGGGGTAGCCGAAGCGGTGGAGGATTTGTTCCGTGTGCTGATTGCGCAGAGCAACCGCTATAAAGATGTATTGATGCCGGGATATACACATTTGCAGATTGCCATGCCTTCTTCTTTTGGCTTGTGGTTTGGTGCGTATGCAGAGAGTCTGGTAGATGATATGATGTTCTTGCAGGCTGCTTATAAGATGTGTAACCGTAACCCGTTGGGTTCGGCAGCCGGATATGGTTCTTCTTTCCCGCTCGACCGTGAGATGACAACTCGTCTGCTGGGATTCGATTCCATGAACTATAATGTAGTGTATGCGCAGATGGGACGTGGAAAGATGGAAAGAAATGTAGCCTTTGCACTGGCTTCTATTGCCGGCACATTGTCTAAGCTGGCTTTCGATGCCTGCATGTTCAGCAGCCAGAACTTCGGTTTTGTGAAGTTACCGGACGAATGTACTACCGGCTCCAGTATCATGCCTCATAAGAAAAACCCGGATGTATTTGAGTTGACTCGTGCCAAATGCAATAAAATCCAGGGATTGCCACAGCAGATTATGCTGATTATGAATAATCTTCCTTCGGGATACTTCCGTGACCTTCAGATTATCAAGGAAGTGTTCTTGCCGGCTTTCGAAGAGTTGAACGACTGCTTGCGAATGGCTACTTACATCATGGATAAGATAAAGGTGAACGAACACATATTGGACGATGACAAGTATCTGTATATTTTCAGTGTAGAAGAGGTCAACCGTCTGGCTGCCGAAGGAATGCCTTTCCGCGATGCTTATAAGAAGGTAGGATTGGATATTGAGGCTGGTAAGTTTACACATAACAAGCAGGTGCATCATACCCATGCCGGAAGTATCGGCAATTTGTGTAACGACAAGATTGAAGCCTTGATGAATGAAGTTGTGTCCGGATTTGGCTTCGATACGGTAATGTGTGCAGAGAAGTCTTTATTAGGACGATAATGTAATATTTATAAAAGAAAAACGGGTGAAATGTTTGGAAGGTATTGTAAAAGTTTCTACATTTGCACCCGTAACGCGGAAATAGCTCAGTTGGTAGAGCATAACCTTGCCAAGGTTAGGGTCGCGAGTTCGAGTCTCGTTTTCCGCTCTTATAGGCTGCTCGAATGGTGGAATCGGTAGACACGAGGGACTTAAAATCCCTTGGCCATTGCGGCTGTGCGGGTTCAAGTCCCGCTTCGAGTACTTGAAATGGCTTCTGTAAATTCTAAAAAGGATTTATAGAAGCCTTTTTTAATGGCATAGGTTATAATTAAAAATAAATCTTTTATGAAGAACTTTTTATTTACAGCAATTCTGCTGTTGTGTGTGGCTATGGGGAGCAATGCACAAACCAATACATTGAAATTTAATAAAGACGGTAAATTTAAGATTGTACAGTTTACGGATTTGCATATCAAATGGCAGGATACCCGTTCGGATATTGCATTTACTTGTATAAAAAATACATTGGAGGCTGAAAAACCGGATTTGGTGGTATTGACAGGTGATATTATTTACAGTGCTCCGGCTGATAAGAACTTCCGTCATGTGATGGAATTTATTTCACAATATAAGATTCCTTTTGCTCTTGCATTTGGCAATCACGACCGGGAACAGGGGTTGAGTAACGCGGAGTTGTTGAAGATTGCACGTGAGTTTCCTTATTGTGTGGCTTCGGATGTGGAAGGAGTGACCGGAGATGGTAATTATACGTTGGAAGTCAAAGGAGGAAACGATGATAAAAATAAGATGATTCTTTATTTTATCGACTCGAACCGTGGTTCTTTACTTGAGGAACAGGGAGTAGGAGGTTATGATTATATTCATTTGGATCAGGTAAACTGGTATGTGAAGACGAGTCGTACTTATACCAGGCAGAACGGCGGCACTCCTCTGCCGGCATTGGCTTTCTTCCATATTCCTCTGCCGGAATATAATCTGGCTGCACAGAATGAGAATACTACATTGTATGGTATCCGAAGAGAAAAGGCTTGTTCTCCTGAATTGAATTCTGGTTTATTTGCGGCTATGAAAGAACAGGGAGATATAATGGGAGTATTTGTAGGTCATGACCATGATAATGACTATGCTGTAAACTGGTATAATATTTTGTTGGCTTATGGCCGTTTCACAGGAGGCCCTACAGAGTATATTCATATTCCTAATGGGGCGCGTGTGATTGAGTTGACGGAAGGGAAACGGGTAATTGATACTTATATCCGTTTGACAAATGGTTCGATAGAACAACGGACCTCGTTTCCTGCTGATTATGTGAAATAATCGGGCTGCTGATGGAATGTTCCGAAGTGAATGTCCCTACTTATATCCGGCCTTTGCAGAGAAGAAATCTGTGAAGGCCGGCCTTTTATTACAGAATGTTGAAGGTCTGTGGGGAATTCTTTTATGCCTGATCGATTGGGGAGGATGTTCTGGCTTTCTTCCAAAATAGAAGAAAGCGAATGGCTGTGCCTATAAGGGCAAGAGACAGTCCGGTGTAAAATACTGCAATAAATGATTCGGGGAGCAGGTGCAGGCGGCGTATGCCGGCTCCTATTCCCATCATGACAGCCATCATAATCCATCCTTTCACATCG
This sequence comes from Phocaeicola sp. HCN-40430, assembly GCF_037890285.1. Classification (NCBI taxonomy): domain Bacteria; kingdom Pseudomonadati; phylum Bacteroidota; class Bacteroidia; order Bacteroidales; family Bacteroidaceae; genus Phocaeicola; species Phocaeicola sp. HCN-40430. The sequence continues at coordinate 16,698 of NZ_JBBKBS010000006.1, read as the reverse complement.
AAAAAGGAGAAGGGGCAGTTTTTGTGTTGCTTTTGCAGGATACGTTGTGTGTGCTTTTTATATACCTTATGAAAGATGAGTCCGAAAAAGAGGAGGAAGATGAGGCTGGCCTCACAGATTTTGAAAAGCCAATAATGGGATGTGTGAAACCAGTAGGTGATACCAGTCTGAAGGATATTAATGCCTGCTATCAGCCAGATTATTCCAGCTGTGATGAGTAATGTGTATTTGGAGACTCCGTATCGCATGGTGTGAATGGTTTTCTTTTTTTTTTGTGAAGTCTTGCCATTGTTCTTGAATTGGAGAGAACAATGGCAAGACTGTGGTTGGATTAGAACCATTTGATTTTTCTGAAAATAATCAGTGCTGTAACTGACAGGCAGACGGAAATGAGTGCAATCAAACTGAAAGCGTGGGGTATGTGTTCCAGATGAATGTCTACATTCATTCCATAAAAACTGGCTATCAATGTGGGAACCATCAATACAATGGAAAGGCTGGTCATGCGTTTCATGATGGTGTTGACATTGTTGGATATAATGGAGGCAAACGCATCCATTGTACCTGTCAGAATGTCGCTGTAAATGTTGACCATGTTATGTGCTTGCTTCAGTTCGATAAGCACATCCTCCGTCAGTTCTGAATTTTGGTAATCCTTTTCATTGAAGATATTGCCGAGTTTTCCAATCATGGTTTCATTTCCACGGATGGAGGTGTTGAAATAAACCAGACTTTTCTGTAGGTTCATCAAACGGAGCAAGTCTTCGTTTCGGATGCTTTTTTCCAATTCTTTTTCCGCACAGCTGACTTCGTTGTTTATTTGTTTTAAGTATTTCAGAAACCATACGGCTGAGGAGTAGATTAGCCGTAAGATGAGTTCGTACTTATTAGGAACATTGATTCCTTTTCTGCGGGTATGTTCAATAAAGTCGGGAATCATTTCGGTGGAATGGTAGCATACGGATACTACAATTTCATTGTTGGTAATGATTCCGATGGGTACTGTGGTGTATGCGACTTTGTCTTGTGGGGTTTGTATGGGAATACGCAGAATAGTCAATAACCAATTTCCTTCTGTATCGGTTCGTGGACGTTCGTCGGTGTCTGCTATATCATGTAGGAAAGAAGCAGGTACTTTTAGCGTGTTTTGTAGAAAATCGAAATCTTCTTGGGTGGGGCATTCTACGTTTACCCAGCAGTGGGGAAGCCAATTGGGTTTTTCAATAAATCCGGCTTCACAATAAAGATACTTTCTCATTGTGCTATTCCTTTCTTGTTTTTGTATCCGTTGAAAGGGTAACACAAGGACATCAAAACCTTATTTTACTTCTTCAACGGAGAAGGTAAATACTTGTAAGTGTACGTTCGCGGGTTTGAATCGTCCATAATGATAGTTTTTGGGGATTTATAAAAAAAGTTCGTCTTGTTGGAGACGAACTTTTGCTCTTCAGGTTGGACTTGAACCAACGACCCTCTGATTAACAGTCAGATGCTCTAACCGACTGAGCTACTGAAGAATGATGTAATTATGTTTAGAAAAGCTCTTCAGGTTGGACTTGAACCAACGACCCTCTGATTAACAGTCAGATGCTCTAACCGACTGAGCTACTGAAGAATGGTGCAATTGTGTTTAGAAAGCTCTTCAGGTTGGACTTGAACCAACGACCCTCTGATTAACAGTCAGATGCTCTAACCGACTGAGCTACTGAAGAAGGTTTTTTCTCAATTGCGAGGCAAAGGTAGTAGGATATTTTGAAATATGCAATATCTTTGCAAAAAAAATATTACTAATGGACAAAATTCTTGGAATGGGCAATGCTTTAGTGGATATTTTGGCTGTTTTAGACAATGATTTGTTACTTGAAGAGCTGAATTTGCCAAAAGGAAGCATGCAGTTGATAAATGAAGAGGTATTGCAGAAAGTGCGAGGGAAGTTTGCCTCATTACCTACTCATCGTGCAACCGGTGGGGCAGCGTGTAATACAATAGCGGCTTTGGCTAAACTGGGAGCTACTCCCGGATTGATAGGAAAGGTTGGTGAGGATGAAAACGGCCGGTTTTTTACAGCTACCTTGCAGGACTATGGGGTAACAACCAATTTATTGTCGGGTAGTTTGCCTACAGGGATAGCCTCTACTTTTATATCTCCGGGTGGAGAGCGTACATTTTGTACCTATCTGGGGGCTGCAGCGACATTAAAAGCAGAGGATTTGTCACCTGAAATGTTCGAAGGATATACCTATTTTTATATAGAGGGATATTTATTGCAGGATCATGACCTTATTTTACGTGCAATGCAGTTGGCTAAACAGGCAGGACTACAGATTTGTCTCGATATGGCGAGTTACAATATTGTAGAAGAAGAGCGTGAATTCTTTGCTATGTTGATAGAGCGCTATGTGGATATTGTATTTGCAAATGAAAGCGAAGCAAGGGCTTATACAGGCAAGGACCCTATGGAGGCTTTAGATGAAATATCTTCTTTATGTAGCGTTGCTATCGTCAAAACAGGAAAAGAAGGCTCGTTGATTAAAAAAGGAACGGAATTTGTACAAGTGACTCCTGTTCCTGTAGAGAAAGTCGTAGATACAACAGGGGCAGGTGATTTTTATGCAGCTGGATTCTTGTATGGTCTGGTTTGTGGTTGTTCGCTGAAGAAATGTGCGCAAATTAGTTCAATTTTGGCAGGACAAGTTATTCAAATAGTAGGAACTGAGTTGAAACCAGAGAAATGGAACGAAATAAAGTTAAATATTGATAGGGTTCTGCATGCGTAAATAGAATATTGTGTTTATTTGTATAAACAACTTGAATAGATATGAATAGAAGAGCAATATGGGCAGGAGTGTTGATGGTATCATTGGCACTGGGGTTGTCAAGTTTTAAGGGTGATGATCGTAATTTCCAGATTTCAAAGAACTTGGATGTATTTAATTCAATTTTTAAGGAATTGGATCTGTTTTATGTGGATACGATCAATGTAGAAAAGATGATTCAGAATGGAATAAACGGAATGTTGTCATTGACAGACCCTTATACCGAATATTATCCCGAAGAGGAAGTTAGCAGTCTGAAAGAATTGATTACAGGTAAATACGGTGGCATTGGAGCTGCTATCCGTTATTACGAATCGAAAGACCGGATTGCAATAGTAGAGCCGATTGAAGGAATGCCGGCGGCTGAAGCAGGTGTAAAGGCAGGTGATATCATTCTTGCTATCGGAGGAAAAGAAATGGTACGTGGTGACCAGAAACCACAGGATTTTTCCAGCAGAGTGAGTGATGCGTTGCGTGGCGAACCGGGAACCTCTTTTGTGTTGAAAGTGCAGCGTCCTTTGAAAAACGACAGTACAATACTTGAGTTTAAGATTACCCGTAAGAATATCCGGACAAATCCAGTGCCTTATTATGGTATTGTACGCGATAGTGTAGGTTATCTTTCGCTTACAGGGTTTACAGACAATTGTGCGAAGGATGTAAAAAAGGCTTTTATTGAATTGAAACAGCATGGAGCTACTTCTATGATAATTGATTTACGTGATAATGGAGGAGGTTCTTTGCAGGAAGCTGTAGATATCGTAAATTTCTTTGTTCCTAAAGGAACAGAAATTGTCACCACAAAAGGAAAGATTCGTCAGGCAATGGGTTCGTTTAAAACGCAATACGAGCCGATTGATACTGAAATCCCACTGGCTGTACTTGTGAATGGAAATTCTGCTTCCGCTTCTGAGATTTTAAGTGGATCGTTACAGGATTTAGACAGAGCAGTGGTAGTTGGTGCACGTACTTATGGTAAGGGTTTAGTCCAGACTACTCGTCCATTGCCTTATAATGGAACTTTGAAAGTGACTACTTCTAAATATTACATACCAAGCGGACGTTGTATTCAGGCGATTGACTATGCAAAGAAAAATGCAGATGGTTCGGTAGCCCGTACACCTGATAGTCTGACCAATGTGTTCCATACAGCGGCAGGGCGTGAGGTTCGCGACGGAGGAGGTATTCGTCCGGATATTGAAGTGAAAGGAGAGAAATTTCCTAATATTCTCTTTTATCTGATGAATGAGGATTTGATATTCGATTATGCTACACAGTACTGTCTTACTCATGAGGCCCCGGCTTCTGTTGATTCGTTTGCCTTGACAGACTCTGATTATGCTGATTTTAAAGCATTGGTCAAATCTCGTAATTTTACTTACGACCGTCAGAGCGAGAAAATGTTGAAGACTTTAAAGGAGATTGCTGAGTTTGAAGGATATATGGAAGGAGCTTCCGAGGAGTTTAAGGCATTAGAGCAAAAGTTGAATCACAATCTTGACCGCGATTTAGATCACTTTGCCAAACCTATCCGCAAAGAACTGGAACAGGAAGTTATTGCCCGTTATTTTTATCAGCGTGGTGCGGTGATGCAGTTGCTGAAAGATGATGAGGTATTGGACAAGGCTATAGAAGTGTTGGAGGACAAACAGCAATATAAGGAAATATTATCAGCACCTGTAGTGGCTTCTGCTGATGCTGCCAAGTAAAAAGGAAGAGGTCTGAAATTACAAAAAGCATATCTGATAAAGTTTTTATATAATGGCATGTGAATCGACAGAAGTTTGTCATTTCACATGCCATTTTTGTATTCTGACATTTAGGTGAAAACCGGATACATAATCGTATAAGCTTTTTCATGAAACAAAAAAATGCCGGTACACGACCGGCATTTTAGTATGGTTTATATGAATGAAGGGTTAAGCTTTCTTCTCTTTTACATCAGAGTGAGCTTCTACTACATTTACAACATAATCCCCCAGTTTCTCACATTCTGCGATAATATCCATATAGTGAACTCCCATCTGATAACTGTATTCTTTATTATTTACATCAATTACGTTTTGGGTCTTAAGCTGGTTTCGGTAGTTGTTGATTTCGTTTTCAGTGTTAAATGAACGATTGACATCTACGCTGTGATGTGTATCCTCTACCAATGCAATCATCTGACTCAGTGCATTGTCCGTCAGTGAGAACATCTGATGAATATGCTCATACTGTTTCTCTGTGAAATCAGAATCTCCCCTGCGTTTTCTATTGATAGTACGTGCCAGATTGTAACAACTGTCTCCTATACTTTCTATTTCTGTAACCTCACGTAGCATTTCCCGAATCTGTAATTTACTTTCTGAACTTAGACGTCCTTCTGATACCTGATTCAGATAGTTGGCTATTTCCAGCTCCATGCTATCACTGATGTTTTCGTATTTTTCGATACGGCTGAATAATTTATTGAAATCATTTTCGTTTTCAGTATGCAATAAATCTTTAACCATACGGAACATACGCTGAATACGTTCAGCGAACAAATTGATTTCTTTACGTGCCTGAAGGATAGAAAGTTCTGCTGTAGAAAGCATACCTCCGGTGATGAATTGCAGACGGTATTCTTCTTCCTGTTCTTTCTGAGGAACCAGTTTGCAGACTGTCTTCTCAATGAAATGAACGAACCATATCAATATTAATACATTACATACGTTGAAACAGGTATGGAAAGCAGATAATTTAAATGAAACAGCTACACCGTCAGCCTCGCTTACTTTCATGAAGTCAGTAATCAGCCAGTCTACCATATGTATAAAAGGTTCAAAGAGAATCAGAACCCACAATACACCGAATACATTGAACATTAAATGTGCCACTGCAGCTCTTCGGGCTTGTGTATTGGCAGTAAGTGCTGCTAAATTTGCCGTGATGGTTGTACCGATATTCTCTCCTAATACCAGTGCGGCTCCCAGTTCGAAGCTGATCCATCCATTGGCACACATAATAAGGGTGATAGCCATTGTGGCGGCAGATGCCTGTACAATCATCGTAAGTATGGTACCGATAAAGACAAAAAGTAAAATGGAGAAGTAGCCCATGTCGGTATAGTTCTGTACAAAGGCTAACATATCAGGATTAGCACTTAAATCGGGAGCATTGGTTTTTAGAAGATTTAATCCCATAAAAAGGAATGCAAAACCAAATATAAATTCACCGACAGATTTGCGTGTACTTTTTTGAGAGAAAAGAAGTGGAATACCGATTGCCAGCAGTGGAAGTGAAAATGCAGAAATGTCGACCTTAAAGCCCAATGCAGAAATAATCCAGGCTGTGACAGTAGTACCAATGTTGGCTCCCATAATAACACCGATGGATTGCGAGAGGGTAAGTAGTCCGGCATTTACGAAACTGACTACCATTACTGTGGTGGCAGAGGACGATTGGATAAGTGCTGTAATCAGTACGCCCGTTAAGACTCCGGTGACTCGGTTGGTGGTCATAGCCGTTAAGATACTACGGAGTCTGTCGCCCGCAAACTTCTGAAGTCCTTCACTCATGATTTTCATTCCATACAGGAAGAGTGCTAAAGAACCCAGCAGCTTTAAAAAATCATAAAAAGAATATTCCATTTCTAATTAATTAAGTTGGAAATAGGCAGTTAATGGTTTAATGAGTAAATTAACTGCAAATTCACTGTGTTAGTAATATTTATTACGATTATGCTACAAATATATTGCAAAAATAAGAATTTAACAAAAGAATTTCCCGAAGGAAGCAGTCTTTTGGATATTTATGAAGGATTTAATCTGGAAATGCCCTATGGGCCTGTGAGTGCGAAAGTTAATAATAAGGTAGAAAGTCTGGATTTCCGGGTGTATTATAACAAAGACGTAGAATTCCTCGATATAACCACTACTTCAGGTATGCGTACCTATGTCCGTTCTTTGTGTTTTATTTTGGTGCGTGCAGTCGAAGAATTGTATCCGGACGGTACGGTTTCTCTTGAATATCCGGTTTCGAAAGGATATTTCTGTAATTTGCATATCGGCCGTCCCGTTGAATTGGATGATGTACAGCGTATCAAGCAGAAAATGCATGAAATCATTGAAGCCAATCTTCCTTTCTTACGTACCGAAGCCCATACAGATGAGGTGATTAATCTGTTTTTGCAACGGGGGATGACAGATAAGGTAAAACTGTTGAAAACTTCCGGCCAGTTGTATACCTGTTATTATCGTTTGGGCGATACGGTAGATTATTACTATGGCAGCTTGGTGCCCAGTACCGGATACATCCATTTGTTTGATATTGCCAAATATTATGACGGCTTGCTTTTGCGTATCCCCAGCCGTGAAAATCCAGGTAAACTGGAAGAAGTTATCAAGCAAGAAAAAATGTTGGAAGTCTTTCAGGAGTATCACCGTTGGAACAGGATTATGGGAATCAGCACTGTCGGTGATTTTAATGTGGCCTGCAATGAAGGACATGCAACGGATTTGATTAATTTATCCGAAGCTCTGCAGGAAAAGAAAATTTCACGGATTGCCGATGAAATCACCAACCGGAATCAGAATGGAGAACGGGTAAAACTGGTTTTAATTTCCGGTCCTTCTTCTTCCGGCAAGACCACTTTCAGTAAGCGTCTTAGCATTCAGCTTATGGCAAATGGCTTAAAGCCTTACCCTATTTCATTGGATGATTACTTTGTAGACAGGGAAAAAACTCCTTTAGACGCAAATGGAAAGCATGACTTTGAGTCTTTATACGCACTCGACTTGCCTTTCTTTGAGTCACAGTTAAGTGATTTGCTTGCCGGAAAAGAAGTAGAACTTCCTCGTTTCAATTTTACCACAGGAAAGCGGGAAATGACCGGAAATAAATTGCGTATAGACGATCATATGATTCTGATACTGGAAGGAATCCATGCCTTAAATCCTGCACTTACTCCCAATATTCCTGCGGCCAATAAGTTTAAGATTTATGTATCGGCTTTGACTACTATTCAACTTGATTATCACAATTACATTCCTACTACCGATAACCGGCTGTTGCGCCGTATTATACGCGATTATAAATACCGGAACTATTCGGCAGAAGAGACCATAGCCCGATGGGGAAGTGTACGGGCAGGAGAAGACAAATGGATTTTCCCTTATCAGGAGTATGCGGATGCCATGTTCAACTCTGCACTGTTGTTTGAATTGGCTGTGCTAAAAGATTATGTAGAGCCAATTTTGCGCAAAGTGCCTAATAATACTCCGGAATATTCGGAGGCACACCGTTTGCTGAGGTTTTTATCTTATTTCGTTTCTGTACGCGACAAGGAATTACCTCCTACTTCACTGTTGCGTGAGTTTTTAGGAGGAAGTAGTTTCAGATACTGATTTTGATGAAGATTTTTCATACATTTGTAGCTGCTAATCGTAGAACGTAAGTGGAATAATAGAATATGGTGCAACATTCACGTCTGGAACAGACTCAGGCTCAACAACAAATTCAGACCTTATCTCCTCAACAGATACTGGCTGTCAAATTATTGGAACTTCCAACTGTGGAGCTGGAAGAACGGATTCATGCCGAACTGCTCGATAATCCGGCTCTGGAGGAAGGAAAGGAATCTTCCGCAGAAGCAGAAGAACAGGATGGTTATCTGGATGGAGAAGCAGAGCGAGATTCTGATTCCTCGGAAGACCTTTCACTGGGAGATTATCGTACAGAAGATGATATTCCAGATTATAAGCTTCAGGAGAACAACCGTTCCAAAGGAGAAACAGCAGAAGAAATTCCTTTCTCCGACAGTATCTCCTTTTATGAAACTCTGAAAGAACAACTTGATATGCAGCATTTGACTCCTGAAGAAAAACAGTTGGGAGAGTATCTCATCGGTTCGCTCGATGATGATGGTATGTTGCGTAAAAGTACAGAGGCATTGCTCGATGAGCTGGCTATCTATCAGGGAGTATACACTACGGCCGAAGAATTGGAGCATGTATTGTCGATTATTCAGGATTTTGATCCGGCAGGTATCGGTGCGCGCGATTTGCAGGAATGTTTGCTTTTACAAATAAAGAGAAAAGAAAACACACCTCTAAAGCAGGTGGAACTGGATATAATTAGCAAATGCTGTGATGAGTTCACCAAGAAAAATAAAGAACGGATTATGCAGAAGTTAGGCATATCCGAGGAAACTTATCAGGCAGCTGTAGCCGAGTTGACTAAACTGAATCCACGCCCTGGAAGTTCATTGGGAGAAGTGATAGGCAAGAATATGCAGCAGATTATTCCAGACTTTATTGTCGATACAGAAGAAGACGGCACCATCTCTCTCAGTTTGAACAATCGTAATGTACCCGAGTTGAGGCTGAGCCGTGAGTTCTCCGAAATGCTCGACGAACATACGCGTAATAAAGCCAATCAGAGCAAAGAGTCGAAAGACGCGATGATGTTTCTGAAACAGAAAGTAGATGCAGCCCAGGGATTTATTAATGCAGTCAAGCAGCGTCAGCAGACTTTATTAAGCACAATGCAAGCTATTATAGATTTGCAGCGTCCTTTCTTTCAGGAGGGTGATGAATCATTACTACGTCCGATGATCTTGAAAGATGTGGCAGAACGTGCACAGTTGGATATTTCCACCGTATCGCGTGTAAGCAACAGTAAGTATGTACAGACCAACTTTGGTATCTATTCGCTTAAGTTCTTCTTTAGCGATGGCTATACGACAGAGTCGGGAGAAGAGCTTTCGGTACGCGAAATCAAGCGCATATTGAAAGAATGTGTAGACCAGGAAGACAAACAGAAACCGTATACCGATGACGAACTGGCGGATATACTGAAAGAAAAAGGGTATCCCATAGCCCGTCGTACAGTAGCCAAGTATCGTCAACAACTTAATATACCTGTAGCTCGATTAAGAAGATAATTATAATATGATGGAAGAGACAAATATCCCCGATCAATTGACATTTCACGAGCCTGTTCCCCGTTCTCAATCGGAAAACAGAGACTTGCTCTATACGGTGTCCCGTATCATTTCGGCTGTCTTTACACCTTTTATGGTTCCTTTTGTTGCTTTCGTGCTGCTGTTTGGCTTTACCTACTTGCGTATTATGCCGTTGCAGTATAAAGTAACCATCTTGGCCATGATTTACTGTTTTACCATTCTGTTACCCATGCTGGCCATTTATCTGTTTCAGAAAATCAATGGATGGGGAATTCGTGAGTTGGGGCACAGAGAACGCCGTTTCATACCTTACGGTTTGACGATACTCAGCTATATCGGTTGTCTGCTGACCATGTTTCGCATTCATTTGCCCCGCTATATGTGCGGTATTGTAATGGCTGTACTTCTCTGTATGGTAATCTGTGCAATTATCAACATGAAATGGAAAATCAGTACCCATATGGCCAGTAGCGGCATGATGGTAGGCGGACTTTTATCGTACAGTTTTATATTTCAGTTCAATCCTATATCCTGGCTTTGTATCTTTGTCTTGCTGGCAGGAATGTTAGGTTCTGCAAGAATCATTGTCCGTCAGCACACATTGGGTGAAGTAGGAGGAGGCTTTTTGGTCGGATTGCTTTGTGGAGTCATTGGAATTTTGTTTATTTGAAGAAAAATGAGTGAACGAGATAACGAGTTGGCAAGGAAGCAAGACTTTTTGCTTTATCACCTTGTATCTGAAACCTTGTCAACTCGTTGCCTTGTTCCCTTGTCAAAATATTAACCTTAAAAATAAAAGATTATGAATTTCCCGACAAATGTAAAGTACACGAACGAACATGAATGGATTCGTGTAGAAGGCGAAGAAGCCTATGTAGGTATTACAGACTATGCACAAGACCAGTTGGGTGATATTGTGTTTGTCGATGTAACTACAGAAGGTGAAACTTTGGAAAAAGGTGAAGTATTTGGTACAATTGAAGTAGTAAAGACTGTATCCGATCTTTTCCTTCCGGTAGGAGGTGAAATTCTGGAAGTAAATCCGGAGTTGGAAGAACACCCTGAAATGGTCAATCAGTCTCCTTATGGAGAAGGCTGGATTGTCAAGATAAAGCCGACAGACCTTTCGGAACTGGATGATCTGATGGATGCAGAAGCATACAAACAGATTATTAATGAATAAAGATAAAAAGATGAAACCAGTTGTAAGTATTATTATGGGTAGCACTTCCGACCTTCCTGTGATGGAGAAGGCTGCGAAGTTGCTCGACGAGATGCAAGTACCTTTCGAGATGAATGCACTTTCGGCTCATCGTACGCCGGCAGAAGTAGAAGCTTTTGCTAAAGGAGCTGCCGAAAGAGGCATTAAAGTGATTATCGCTGCTGCCGGTATGGCTGCTGCTTTGCCAGGTGTTATTGCTGCCAATACCACATTGCCTGTAATCGGTGTTCCGGTAAAAGGTTCTGTACTCGATGGCGTAGACGCACTGTATTCTATTATACAGATGCCTCCCGGTATTCCTGTAGCTACTGTAGCGATTAATGGAGCTATGAATGCAGCTATTCTGGCTGTTCAGATGCTTTCATTGGCAGATACTGAATTGGCTCAGAAGTTTGCAGCATACAAAGAAGGCCTGAAGAACAAGATAGTAAAAGCCAACGAAGAACTGAAAGAAGTTAAATACGCTTACAAAACAAACTAATGGATTACTTCAACTATTCTCGCCGACAGGCGAATGAGGTATATGTTGGCGCCACTCCTATGGGTGGCGCTAATCCTATACGTATACAGAGTATGACCAATACGGTGACAATGGATACGGAAGCTTGTGTGGAACAGGCCAAACGTATTATTGATGCCGGAGGGGAGTATGTGCGTCTTACCACACAAGGAGTACGCGAAGCAGAAAATCTGAAATACATAAATGTAGGTTTGCGCTCGCAGGGTTACGATACTCCTTTGGTAGCCGATGTACATTTTAATCCCAATGTGGCCGATGTAGCTGCCCTCTATGCTGAGAAGGTACGTATCAACCCGGGAAACTATGTAGATGCTGCCCGTACCTTTAAGAAACTGGAGTATACCGACGAGGAATATGCTCAGGAAATACAGAAGATACGTAACCGTTTTGTTCCTTTCCTGAACATTTGTAAGGAAAACCATACAGCTATCCGTATCGGGGTAAATCACGGTTCCTTGTCAGACCGTATCATGTCGCGCTATGGCGATACACCGGCTGGTATGGTGGAATCGTGTATGGAGTTTCTTCGTATCTGTGTAGAAGAAGACTTTACCAATGTAGTCATTTCCATCAAGGCTTCGAATACTGTAATTATGGTGAAGACCGTTCGTCTGTTGGCCGAACAGATGGAGAAGGAAGGAATGAACTTTCCGTTACATTTAGGAGTAACCGAAGCAGGTGATGGGGAAGACGGACGTATTAAGTCGGCATTAGGTATTGGAGCCCTTCTGGCCGATGGATTGGGTGATACAATCCGTGTTTCACTGAGTGAAGCTCCCGAAGCAGAAATTCCTGTGGCCCGTAAATTGGTCGACTATATCGTTTCCCGTGAAAATCACCCTTATATCCCAGGAGCAGAAGCGCCGGGATTCGATTACGTAAATCCGGTTCGTCGTACAACAAAGGCGGTTGGAAACATTGGAGGTGAACATGTTCCGGTAGTAATTTCTGCCCGTTTGGATGGTAACATGGCAGTGAGTGAGCAGTTCAGGCCCGACTATATCTATTGTGGCCAGCAATTGCCCGAAACAAGACCTTCGGGGGTAGGCTATATTGTCGATGCCAATGTCTGGAAGGGAGAAGAAGGTGTTTATCCGGCATTCAATTATCAGCAGTTGATTGGTCTGCATCATTGTGAGGCTTCGATGAAATTCCTTTTTGTGCCTTATATGGGACTGACAGAAGAGGCAATGGCTTGTTTGCGTCTTCATCCGGAAGTGGTCATTGTAGCACAAAGCAATCACCCCAACCGATTGGGAGAATTCCGGGGAATTGTACACCAGCTGATGACATACGGTCTGGAAAATCCGGTTGTCTTCTTCCAGCTTTATCAGGAAGAAGAATTGGAAAACCTGCAAATAAAGTCGGCTGCCGATATGGGTGCATTGATTTTCGACGGTTTCTGTGATGGTATCCTGCTTTACAATCATGGTGGTAAAATTTCTGATGTAAAAGTCGATGAAACTGCATTCGGCATCTTGCAGGCCGGACGGGTACGTACTTCGAAGACGGAATATATCTCGTGCCCGGGATGTGGACGAACTTTATACAATCTGGAATCCACCATTGCCCGTATCAAGGCTGCTACTTCTCATCTGAAAGGACTGAAGATTGGTATCATGGGCTGTATTGTGAACGGTCCTGGTGAGATGGCCGATGCAGACTATGGGTATGTAGGTGCCGGTCGAGGTAAAATCAGTCTGTATAAGAAAAAGGAATGCATAGAAAAAAATATTCCGGAAGAACAGGCTGTAGAAAAGCTGATTGAACTGATAAAAGCTAACGGAGATTATTGCGAATAAAATCCGGACTTGATTATAGAAGAGGGTTGTCTGTCGTTTCACACCGGCAGGCAACCTTTTTTGTTTTTATACGAAGTGTGCTTTTGTTTGATTAATAATGCATTACATGTATACTTCGATTATGATGAATAGTCGTCTCCTTGCAGTGGGACGGTCGTCTCATTAGGCTGGTACACTCGTCTCATTACAATGAGACAGTTGTCTCCTTAAAGTGAGACGCTCTTTGGTTTATATTCTTATGAATTGCTGTTTTATTTATGCTTTTCCCCTTTGGTAGAAGCTTTTTTGTCTTTTTGTCTATCTTTTGATATTATTTTTTATCTTTTGTTAAATAATTTCCATGTCTTAGTATTCTGTTTTGTGTTTTTGTGTCTTTTTGATATTGATAATCTCTTAAATGTTTCAGTATTGCATTTTATATGTTTTTGTTTTGTGATAAAATGATATTAATTGTTATGTATCAAGAAAATTATATCATTTGCAAATATTTTAATAAAAAATGCATATTTGGTGTTGTTTTTATGAAAAATTATACATACGTTTGCAAAACGTTAATATATAATTTTAAAGAGAGAGTATGAAAAGAAGGTTAATGTTATTCTATGCCTATCTGCTGATAGGCATAGGATTAGCGATTGCGCAAACATCGCAGATTTCGGGTGTGGTGCTCTCGGCAGAAGATGGAGAACCTATCGTTGGAGCATCAATCCTGGTACAAGGAACAACTACCGGTACGATTACCGATATCGACGGTAAGTTTAGTGTAAAGGTTAATAAGGGAGGAAAGTTACAGATTAGCTATTTGGGCATGAAGACCGTTACGTTGACTGCCAAAAATAATATGACTGTAAAGCTCGAGTCCGATACCGAAGTCCTCGAGGAAGTGGTGGTAACCGGTATGCAGCGTATGGATAAGCGTTTGTTTACTGGTGCTGCGACAAAAATTTCTGCAGAAGATGCAAAACTGGATGGTGTTCCAGAAGTGAGCCGTGCTTTGGAAGGACGTGCAGCAGGTGTGTCTGTACAGAACGTTTCCGGTACTTTTGGTACTGCTCCTAAAATCCGTGTACGTGGAGCCACTTCTATTTACGGTAGTTCTAAACCGTTGTGGGTAGTCGATGGAGTAATCATGGAAGATGTAACCGAAGTCGGTGCAGATGAATTGTCTTCAGGTGATGCCGTTACTTTGATCAGTTCGGCTATTGCAGGTTTGAATGCAGACGATATCGAAAGTTTCCAGATTCTGAAAGACGGTTCTGCTACCTCTATTTATGGTGCACGTGCAATGGCCGGTGTCATTGTAGTCACAACCAAGAAAGGTAAAGCGGGAACAAATAAGATTAGCTATACCGGTGAGTTTTCTATGCGTTTGAAGCCCAGTTATAGCAATTTCAACATTATGAACTCGCAGGAGCAGATGGGAGTTTATAAAACGTTGGCAAACAATGGTTATCTGAATTTCGCTGACGTATACCGTGCATCGGAAAGTGGTGTGTATGGTAAGATGTATCACTTGATGAATGATTATTCTACCGGTGGTTTTGCATTGCCTAACACTCCGGAAGCCCGAAACGCATATTTGCGTCAGGCTGAGTATCGTAATACAGACTGGTTCGATATTCTGTTTAATAATAGTATTTCTCAGAACCATGCTGTAAGTATGACCAGCGGTACAGAGAAGGCTTCTTATTATACATCTTTGAGTGTGATGAACGATCCGGGATGGACAAAACAAAGTAAAGTACAGCGTTATACAGCCAATATCAATGCATTGTACAATATATCGAAACAACTCTCATTGAATTTGATTGGAAATGCTTCTTACCGTAAACAGCGTGCTCCGGGTACACTGAGTTCTTCTTTAGACCCAGTAAGTGGTGAGGTAAGACGTGACTTTGACATCAACCCGTATTCGTATGCGTTGAACACTTCCCGTACATTGGATCCGAATGAATACTATGTACGTAACTATGCGCCATTCAACATTCTTCATGAGTTGGAGAACAACTATATGGATTTGAATGTGATTGATATGAAATTTCAGGGTGAATTGAAATGGAAGCCATTCCGTAAGGTAGAATTGTCTGCATTGGGTGCTTATAAGTATTCTACCACTACCCAGTCACATAATATTACTGATTTTTCTAATCAGGCTTGGGCTTATCGTGCTATGGACGATGCTACTATGCGTGACGCAAACCCATGGTTGTATACCGATCCGGATAAGGTAAACTCATTGCCGGTATCTGTATTGCCTGTCGGTGGCTTCTATCGTGAAACGAAATATGGAATGACAAGTTATGACTTCCGTGCTACAGCAAGTTATAATGATGTATTCAATGAAAAGCATATATTCAACTTCTTCGGAGGTATGGAATTGAATGCAACAGACCGTACCAGAACATGGTTTGAAGGTGTAGGCTTGCAGTATGACATGGGTATGCTTGCGTCGTATGACTATTTATACTTTAAACAGGGAAGAGAAGAAAATGCAGATTATTATACGGTAGAAATGACACGTTCTCGCGATGTGGCTTTCTTTGGAACTGCTACTTATTCTTATGCAGGTAAATATACTTTTAATGGAACAGTACGTTATGAAGGTTCCAATAAATTGGGAAAAAGTCGTGCGGCACGCTGGTTGCCTACATGGAACGTTTCTGCTGCATGGAATGCGCACGAAGAAAGCTGGTTCGAGAATTTACGTCCAACTTTGTCGAACCTGACATTGAAAGCATCTTACTCGTTGACTGCAGACCGTGGACCTGCATCGGTTTCCAACTCACGTGTAATCATCAAGAGTTATAATCCATATCGTCCGTTTGCCAGCGTAGGTGAATCGGGATTGCAGATTAATGAACTTGAAAACAGTGAGTTGACTTACGAAAAGAAGCATGAGTTGAATATCGGTGCGGAAATTGGTTTCTTGGATAACCGCATTAACTTTGCTGCCGACTGGTATAAACGTAATAACTACGATTTGATTGGTGTTATCAATACAATGGGTGCAGGTGGACAGACTGCCAAATTCGCCAATGTGGCAAGTATGAAATCGCATGGTTTCGAGTTTACGTTGTCTACCCGTAATATTGTAACAAAAGATTTCAAATGGAATACCGATTTCATTTTCTCTAAAGCAAAAAATGAGGTAACAGAACTGGATGCCAATTCTCGTGTAATTGATATGATTTCTGGGGTTGGTTTCGCATTGGAAGGTTATCCGGTACGCTCTTTGTTCTCTATGGATTTCAAAGGCTTGAATGAAAACGGTTTGCCTACCTTCGTCAATGAATATGGTCAGATTACTACAAGTAATATCAATTTCCAGGAAAGAAATATTAAAGACCATTTGGTTTACGAAGGTCCTACAGATCCTACTATAACAGGTAGTTTGGGTAACGTATTTACTT